>CAJCJC010000380.1 GCA_903970575.1 Alphaproteobacteria bacterium | reverse complement strand
GAGGGCGTCGGCCTTACCGCGCGGCGTCTTCAAATCGAGCACGATGCCACGTTTATTGCGATTGGCCTGGAGGAAAAGCGGCCCCATGCCGGGATGGCGCCAGGGTCCGATCCATCGCATGGAATCGCCGGCGGTGGATTCGACCTTAATGACGTCCGCGCCGAGATCGCCCAGGATTTGAGTCGCCGAGGGACCCATGACCACGGTCGTCAAATCCAGGACGCGGACGCCGCGAAGAGGACCCGTCGCCGCGTCGGCCTTGTCATCCCAAAATACATCCCCTTGGCCCGCGATAGGCTCCATCCATTCCTCTCTTCTCGCCGCCAGCGATTGGAAAGCGGCCTTCTTTATGTCTATAGTGTTTCGCTATAGCGGAAAATAACACGCCCTGGCGCTAAGTACGTCCATATCGAGGTGCTTGACAAGGGATCGTCGACGGCGTGGCCATTTCCCGAGACGCCTTCCCGCAATAAACGCCACCTACGCTTCGCCGGAGAGGGGCGGCGCCCGATCAGGCGCGCGAGACAAAGTGAAAAGGAATGAACTTGACGCCAAATCCTGGAAATGCTTTTTCGCTTAGGTGAAAAGCCATTCGCCATGACGTCAGCCATTTCGGTCGAAACGCGGATACGTTAATATCGGACGAGGCTCTTATTCAAGTTAGAGCGCCATAATGCGCCGATACGGAGGAAGGTAACGTCTTCAATGGGCAATATCGATCGCGCCATGCCCGTTGGGGGGCCCGATGTCGGGCGGGCGAACCTATCGAACTCGAGCGCCACGCAAGAGCTGGAGCGGAACGCCATTCGGCGTATCGCGTTCCGGCTTATTCCTTTGCTGATGCTATGCTACGCGGTTTCGTACCTCGATCGCGTCAATTTAAGTTTTGCGTCGCCCCAAATGAACAAGGCGCTGGGATTGAACGCCCAGGCCTATGGGTTGGGCGCGGGGCTGTTTTTCCTAACCTATTTCCTGTGCGAAATACCGTCCAACCTTCTGCTGTACAAGTTCGGCGCGACACGCTGGATCGCGCGCATCATGGTCTCTCTGGGCATCTGCGCCGGCGGCATGGCCTTTATCCAGGGGCAAGCCAGTTTTTACGTCGTGCGCCTGTTGCTGGGGGCGGCCGAGGCCGGATTTTATCCAGGCGTGCTCTTCTTTCTGACGCTGTGGTTTCCCGGCTCCTATCGAGCGCGGATGATGGGAATATTCATCGCCGCCATTCCGATCAGCGGCATTTTCGGCGCGCCGCTTTCCGGATTGCTGCTGTCCTTCGACGGGATCGCGGGGTTGCAGGGATGGCAATGGCTTTATCTGGTGGAGGCGGCCCCTGCCCTATTGCTGGCGCCGTTCGTGATGATTCGTCTTCAGGATGGTCCGGCCAAGGCGGAATGGCTGCCGAAAATTGAACGCGATTGGCTGATCGGCCAACTGGCCGCGGAACGCTCGGAGACGGAGCGCAAGCGCAGCTATACGATCGTCCAGTGCCTGACCAACCCGCGGGTGTTGTTTCTCGCGGCTATTTACTTCAGCAATGTCTGTCTGCTGAACAGCATCACGTTTTTCCTGCCGCAGATCGTCAAGGGCTTTGGGCTCGGCAACGGCGAAGCCGGCTTCGTGCTCGCGATCCCCAGCCTGTTGGCGCTGGTGGCGCTGATCGTATGGGGGCGGCATTCGGATAAACGTAAGGAGCGCTATGGGCATGCCGCGCTGGCCAATTTTATCGGCGGCGTCGCCCTGCTGGCCTCCGTCCTCGTCGACGATCCAGCCATACGCATTGGGTTCATCGCGATCGCCTTTGCCTGCACCCTCGCCTTCACCGCGCCCTTCTGGGCGATCCCAGGATCGTTCCTGACGGGCGGCGCGGCGGCGGGCGGAATCGGCGTGATCAGCGCGCTGGGCGTCACGGGCGGTTTCCTATCGCCGTGGTTTATCGGCTACATGAAAGATACGACCGGCGATTTTAGAAGCGGGTTGGGAACGATCGCAATCATCGCCATCGTGTTCGCGACCGCGATGTATGCGTTCGGACGTCGGGACGCCGGAGCATCCCGGAGCGGTACCTGAATGTTTATCGACCGGAACGCCGACCGTCAAAAGCTTCCGGTCGTTCTGCTGAGCGGTTCCCTGGGCAGCGGGAAGACGACCCTGATCAACGCCGCTTTGCGCGACCCGCGCATGGCGGACACCGCGGTGGCGATCAACGAGTTCGGCGAGGTTCCGATCGATCACCATCTGATCGATCATGGCGGGGACCGCACATTCGTCATGGCCAATGGATGCCTGTGCTGTAACCTGGCCGGCGACATGGAGGACGCGGTGATGCGGGTCTTCAGCCGGCGGCAGGGCGGCGAATTACCCGCCTTCAAGCGACTGATCGTGGAACCGTCCGGGTTGGCGGACCCCGCGCCCATCGCCCAGGCTATTTTGCGCAATCCGGTGATGTCCCGCGCCATGCGGCTCGAGGCGATCGTCACGACCGTCGACGCCGTGTTCGCGGAAACGCAACTGGCCCGACATGACGAGGGCCGCAACCAGGTTTCCCTGGCCGACAGGCTGGTGCTGACGAAAACCGATCTGGCGGATCGGGCGGAGACGGCGAAGCTCAAGAGCATTCTGGCGGGACTTAATCCCTTGGCCCCAGTACTCGAAGCGAGCAACGGCCTGGTCGACATTGACGCGCTGTTTCCCGCGTCCTTCATCGATCCGGAGGCGGCGGGTCATTCGATACTGGCGCGGGATTTGTTCGCGACCCGGAAAGCCCATGGCGACACCGAGCGGCATGGGCACACGATGAACAATGTCCGCGCGGTCTCGCTCGTTAGCGAGACGCCCCTCGCCTGGCGGACGTTCGATACCTGGCTACGCGGCGTGCGCATCGCGCACAGCGAAAACCTGCTGCGGATCAAAGGAATTCTAGACATCGCCGACGCGCGAAGGCCCGTGGTGATCCAGGGCGTTCACCATGTTATTCACCCGCCGGTGGAATTGGAGTCCTGGCCGGACCAGGATCGCCGCAGCCGGATCGTCATGATCGTCCGGGGCCTGGACCCAGGCGTCATCCAGGCAAGTTGGAACGCCGCGCTGCCGTCGATGCGCGCCGCTTCGGCGCAAGCCGCCTAACCGGGAGAGAGCGGTTGCGCGCCATCGACGTCCATGTCCATCCGATGAACCAGGCCTATGTCGAGGCCAGCGGCTCTTTCATTCCCGCCGCGCAAAGGATGTTCGCGGGCAAGTTCGACGCACGGCCCGACGAACAGATCGCCGAGGACTTTCGCCGCGATGACGTGCTGGCGATGCCAATCGCCTGGGACGCCGAGCACGGCGCCGCCGGGGGCGTGTACGCGAACGATCAGCTCGCGGCGCTTTGCCGAGCTTATCCCGACGCGTTCCTGCCCGGCTGGGCGATGGTGGACCCCTGGCGCGGGCGCAAGGGGCTGGAGGAGATCGAGCACGCGATCAAGGACCTTGGTCTGGTCGGCGTAAAATACCAGCCGCCGGTACAGGGATTTTCCCCAGCCGACATGCAATTCTACCCGATCTGGGACCTGTTGCAGTCCCTTGGCGCGCCCGTGTTGATCCATTGCGGCACGACCGCGATCGGCGCGGGGGAGCCGGGCGGCATGGGATTCAAGCTGTCGCATGGGCGGCCGATCCCTAATATCGACAATATCGCCGCCGATTTCCCGCGTCTCAATATCGTCGCGGCCCATCCGGGCTGGCCCTGGACGGAAGAGCTGATCGCGGTCGCGCTGCACAAGCGCAACGTGTCGATCGACATTTCCGGCTGGGGACCGAAATACATCCCCGCCCCGCTGAAGCACGACATGCAGCGCCGCCTGCAGGACAAGGTGCTGTTCGGCTCCGACTATCCCGGATGGAGCGCCGGACAATGCTGCGACGAGTGGGAGATGCAAGGCTTCAAGCCGGACATTATCGAAAAGCTGTTTTACCGTAACGCCATCCGCATTCTGCAACTGGAGGACGCCGTGGCCGCCGCCGCGCGGGCCTCTCAACCCAAGGACACCGAATCATGACCGAGAAATCGCCCTATATCATTCGCCCGATGGAGCAGGAATCCTACAGCCCCGCCAACCATACCGGCACGAAGAATTATCGCCTGATCGGCCCCAAGGTAAACGGGGCCAAATACATGGAGATCGCGCTGGGCGACATCGAGCGGCATGAGGGTTCGCCGGCGCACGCCCATCCGGATCTGGAGCAGGCCGTCTATATCATCGAAGGCGAAGCGATCGCCGGCATCGATGGGGTGGACCACCATGTCCGCGCCGGCGAAATGATGTATTTCCCGGCCAACGTGTTCCACTCGATCAAGGTGCTGACCGAGCGCATCAAGATGCTGGTGATCTATTCCCCGCCCTATGGCGAGGACCCGACCAAGGTGATCCACGAGCCGAAGGCGGCGGAATAAACCCTCACCGCCAACATGTGAAAAAGGCCTGACTGGATAGAACCAGTCAGGCCTTTTTGTTGTCGGTCGCGCCGATTGTCAGCCGGCGCGAAGGCGCCTAAAGCTTGGCGCGAAGGGTGATGTACCACTCGGCGGGCTGGTTATAAGTGCCATAGATCAGGCCGCCCGACGTATCTTCGTTGCCGGTCGTGAGGAACCGGTCGTTCGTGATGTTGGTGCCCCCGACCACGATCTCGTAATGGCCATCAGCCGAGATATAGGTGATCGACGCGTTGACGATGTCGGAGGTTGGCCGGCGTAGAAGCGATGTGTTGATGGCGTCGTTGAACATAGACGAGGTATGGACGTAGTCGACGCCATAGCGAATAGCCGCGCCGTTGGGCAAGGGTTGCATATATTCAGGGCTGAGGCTGACCTTGAATTTCGGCGTCTTGGGAAGCTTGCTGCCCAGAGTGATGCACGGTTCGTAAGGCTGGACGCATGCTTGGTTGAAATTGATCCCGTTTTCCAGCGACGTATAATATGCGTCAACATAGCCCCCGGTGGCGCCCAACGAGAAGCCATTCCCGATCAGCCAGCGGCTTTCCACTTCAAGGCCCAGAATGTCCGCGTCGCCGGCATTGCGGATCGTCGGCGAGATGCCTTCCTGGAAGTTGAGCTGAATGCCTTTGTAATCGGTGTAAAAGCCCGCCACGTCGATCTGGAGCCGGTGTTCGAGCCATTCCGACTTAATACCGGCCTCATAGGTCTCGGCCTTTTCCGGCCCGAAGGACGGCTGCGCGGGCTCCGGCTGCGTTACGCGGATCGTCCAACCGCCGTCCTTGTATCCTTTGGAATAGGTGACATAGCCCATGATGTCCGGCGTGAACTGGTATTGCAGACCCAAAGTCGGTGTGAAGACGTAGAAGTTCTGCGTCACCGTGTTGCCCGGCAGGTATTGCAGCGGGTTGGCCGGGTTGGGGAAGCCGACCAGCGGCGCATAGGCGGCGCTGACCGGATAAAGACCCGCGATCTTATAGTCGAAGGCGTTCAGATCGTCTTGAAACTCCTGTATCTGCTTGTGATCGTAGGAATAGCGGGCTCCGGCGATAAGAGTCAGGTTATCGACCACAGTATAATCGACATGGCTATACGCCGCATATGACGAGGTGTCGATTTTGGGGAGACCTTCGATCTGCAGCAGGCCGTCGCCAAGCGTGACATAATCATGCTCGTAACCGGCTTCGTTGAAATAATACAAGCCGGCGGAGTATTTAATCTTGCCGTCAAGAGCATCCCCGTTCAGCTGCAATTCCTCGGAGAATTGATGCTGACCTTCCTTGAAACTGGCGGCGTTGATATCGATAGGCGAACCGTCGGCATCGAGCGCGACGGCCCAGTCGAGCCGGCGATAGCCCGTGATGGCCTTTAGATGCGTGCCGTCCGCGATCTCCCAATCAGCGGTAACGGCGCCGCCGAACGAGTCCGAGTCATCGAAATTCGGTCCGTTGGCGTAGGTCGTGTCGGGATTGCCGGTAATGAATTGATTGCCGTACAGCAATCGATTGGTCCCGAATATGCCAGGGTTGCCAGTGGACACGCCTGCATTGCCGGGCGCGAACTGTCCGGCCGAACCGCCGATCTGGGTGCTGAGCCCCGGACCGCGCGGACCGCATACGGTGGGAATGAACTGCCCTTGAACGCAGAGATTATAGAATGCTCCGAAGGCCGCGCCCGGCGTCTTCAGGCTGGTAACGGTCGCCAGCAGCGTCTCGGGGACGGACGATTCGTTCACATGGGTCCAGTCCGCCTCGCTTGTGATGGTCAGGTCATCCAGCGGCTTCCACAGGATTTTCGCGCGAAGGATATTCTGGCCCTGACCGCCGGAGCTATTATAGGTCTGCGTGCCGGCCGAATGAAACGCTGTGTCGGAATCCGACACATAGGACGAAGCGCCGGGATAGGGGATTCGTTGCTGATAGCCATCGCGATTGAGCGACGAAAATGTGAACGACGTGGTTAGTTTTTCACTGATCGGAACATCGACCGTCGCCTCGAAATCGTGGCGGTTATAGCTGCCGGTGCTGATATCGCCCTGCGCCTTGTATTCTTCCCCGGGCGTGCGGGTCACGATGCTGATGGCGCCGCCGATGGTGTTTCGGCCGAACAGGGTTCCCTGCGGCCCTTTCAGAATTTCGACGCGATCCACATCGAGCAGGTTGGCGTTCGCCCCGATCGTACGGGCGTAGTAGATGCCGTCCACATAGACGCCGACGCCCGGATCGAGATTGATGGCGAAGTCATCCTGGCCGATACCACGAATCGACGCGGATAGAATCTCATTCGAGCCGCCGAACGGCGATGCGGTATCCAGGTTCACGTTCGGCGCGAGCTTCGCCATGCCGGTGACATCCTGGATCGCATGATCTTGCAGCGTGGCCCCGGTGAACGCGGTGACCGCGATCGGCACCTGTTGGAGATTCTGCTCGCGCTTTTGCGAGGTGACGGTGATTTCATCGAGCTGGTCGCCGCCGCCGGCGGCGGTCTGCTGCGCGGCGGCCTTATGCGCCGGGGTCAGGCCCACGACGATCAGCGCGACCGCGGCGACGCTATTGGACAGGCGCGACCGCTTCGTATCGGTGAACATTTTCCTACTTCCTCCCTTATTTGCCGGTTAGGACCCGGCCGACGACTAAGATAGATAGATGGCTTTTATCGCTGCCGCGAATTAAATTCCGCTTAAGCGCTTATTTTTCGATAAGCTCAAGGTCCCGCAAACACAAGCTTACGCTGCGTATGGACGAAAAACAGGCGATGGTGCGTGGATCGACGGTATCGATTTTTACCCTATTGGATAATTCCATCCTCCCAACCCCGCAACTAAGATTCGCAGATCGATTGCGCTATTGCGCAGTTAATTGCGTGATAGCGCATTCAAGGAAGCCCCACAAGCACGAAATTTAAGCCGTTTGAGGGAATGAAAAACAACCGAGCTGAGAACTCACACGAACCCTTCAGCATCGAGCACGCGCGATGCCGAGATTTTCGAAGGCTAGGAAGTTCCAGGGCCGGGGGCTTAAGGCGCTAGCTTGAACGTCTTGCTTCGGCGCACGCGATTGCGACAGAACCGCGGCGGCATCTGCTAGTCATTGAAATCATTTGGAGCGGGTGAAGGGAATCGAACCCTCGTCGTAAGCTTGGAAGGCACTTTCTAAGCTATTGATAATGCTTAGATTATTCCAAAATGGAAGGCGTGTCAATGTCTTAGATATTCGTCCTGATTCCATCGTTTTCGCCTAATTTCCGATGGCTTGTGCCAAATTGTGCCAAGACTTTTCGGCACCGCACCATTGGCAGATCCGAGTGACTGACTAAGCATGCGTTCCCTCCCGACGCCCCATTTAACTATAAAGGTGAATCTTGCGCTAAGGCCAGATTTAGATTATATCCTAATCTAGACAAACGGTTGTAGGAACGAAGATGAATGCCCTACCCGCATCAAGACCGATCGAGAACGGACCACAAATTCTCGACCTAAGACGATTTGCTCCGCCAAATCGCAAGCGGTTGAGCGCACCGGCGATGCGGACGTTTCTTGCGATCGCCGATTTGTGGGGATTGACCGAAGAGCAGCGACTGCTCGTTCTCGGTTACCCTCCTCGTTCGACGTTTCATAGTTGGGCCAAGATCGCGCGGGAACATGGCGAGTTCACGCTCACCGTTGATGTTCTGACGCGGATATCGGCCGTATTGGGAATCCATCAGGCGCTGTCAATTTTATTCACGAATGAGCGAGAGGGAGTCGCATGGCTGCATCGCCCGCATGAAGCGACCGTTTTCGCGGGTAGCCCGCC
>CAJCJC010000379.1 GCA_903970575.1 Alphaproteobacteria bacterium | reverse complement strand
ACCTTGGGCATCGCCACCCGCCCCTATGCCGGCGCCTGGGTGGCGGCGGCGCTGGCCGAACGCGACCGCCCCTGGACGGCACGGCACGACACCAGGCTGGCGCTGATCCGCGAGGGGCTGTCGGCGATCGACGAAGTGGGGCGCGGACGGCGGTGAGGGGGAGATTATACCGGCGAGGGCGCGGAGGACGCGGAGAATTATTCTTTTCTCGGCGCTCTCAGCGCTTCTCCGCGAACTCCGCGCTAGAATTCTTTCGCACTGGCCTCTTCGCCTCACCGTCCATGAGATTTAGGTTCCATGAGATTTAGGGCGACGTTTAGGGAACCAGGGCATCAATCGGGAGTTTTAGCGCGGCGGCGAGGGTTTTCAGGACCCTGGCGCTGGGTTGGCGCTTACCGGCCTCGATCCGGTTGAGATAGGGGAGGCTGATGCCGGCTTGCGCGGCCAGCGCGGTTTGGCTGAAGGCGCGATATCGCCGGTAGACGCGGACGGGGCTTTCGCCGGCGATGAGCGCGTCCGCGACGGAAGCCGGAAATGTCTCCGTCGGCTTAACAGCCCAATCTTCCAGCGCGGCGTTATCGGCGGCGTCTTCCAGCGCCTGTTCGATCCGGCGCCATTCCGCGATCGGCAGCACGACAAAGGCGGGACGGCCATTGTCCTCGATGATCATGGGTTTAGTCATAAACGCCTCCTCTCGGCGCCATGATGCAAGCGCTTAGATTAGCGTACATCGCCGTCTTCAAGCTCATCCGCATTGAACAGACGGATATAGGGGGCGTAACGGAAACGGCGGTTGCGGGATTGGCCGGTCATTTCCTCCAGAATGCCAAGTTTCTCCATGCGGCCGACCAATTCGTTGGCGGCTGGATAGGTTGTGCCGATCAGTTCCCGGACGTCGTTGACCGACAAAATTGGGCGTTGGTAAAGATGTTCGAGGACTACGTGTCCATTGCCAGCGGATCGGCCGAGGGCCGCCGCGATAGCGGCGCGGTGTTCCTCACGTAACGCCAGAATGCGGCGCGCGGTTTCGGAAGCCTGGATGCTGACCTCGGCGACGCCACGCAGGAAAAACGCAAGCCAGCTCTCCCAATCGCCCTCGTCGCGCGTCGCCTGCAGCAATTCATAGTAACGTTGCCGATGCTTCTTGAAGTAATGCGACAGATAAAGAACCGGCTTTTGGAGAACGCCTTTCTCGCATAGCAGGAAAGTCACCAGGAGACGGCCGACGCGCCCATTGCCATCCAGAAAAGGATGAATCGTCTCGAACTGCGCATGGGCGAGGCCGATTTTCACAAGCAGCGGAAGCGCATCATCAGCGTGCAAAAAGCGCTCAAGGCTTCCAAGCGCTTCGGGTAACTCATGAGGCGGCGGCGGAACAAAGCTCGCCTCGCTGAGTGTGCATCCTCCTGGACCGATCCAGTTCTGGGAGCGGCGCAGTTCGCCAGGCGTTAGATTCGAGCCCCGGACACCGCGCAATAGCCGTTCATGAATTTCGCGGATTAGCCTGACGGATACAGGGAGGTCGTGAAGACGTTGGACGCCATAGTTCATCGCGGCGACATAATTGATGACTTCGTCAACGTCGCTGGGCTGTGTGGGGGCTAGGATGCTTGCCTCCGCGGCCAGCAGGTCCTGAAGAGAGCTTTGCGTGCCCTCTATCTGACTCGAAAGCACGGCCTCCTTGCGGACATACATGAAGACGAAAAGATCGGGGTTCGGCAAAATCTGAATCGAGCCGTCCAGTCGGCCCAATGCAAAATCAGCTTGCGATAATAGACGCTGTAATGCGCCATCGTTGCTGACGGGCGGCTTGGGCGGTAGGGGCGCGGGAATAAAAGCGCGATATCCCGTTGGCTGACGCACATAGACCCCTGATCGACCTGGGGCGGTCAAAATAGAACTCTTATGTTCCTCAGGCTTGCGCATGGCGCGACTCGGGTTTCTTATTAAAGGCAGCCCGACATATGCGGCAGACCAGGGGTTTTATGCAAGGCTGCCTTTAATAAAACTTCTTATGGGCGCCCTATTTCCCCGGATTGCATTTGACGATCCAGAAGGTCGCGAGGTCCGCGCCCAGGATCATGGAGCCGTAGAGGCTTTCGGCCTGGACGCCTTTTTGGACGATGGTATAGCCGGCGGGGCAGGTTTCCTTCGCCGCGGCGGCGTTGTCGGCGTTGACGTCGGCGGCCTGGGACGTGTCGATTCGGTACTGGCCGTCGCCAAGGTCATGCACGCGGGCGCCGACGCCCAGCCTTGAGCAGGCGGCGAGCGCCAGGACGGCTAAGGCTATGGCGGCTAAGGCCAGGGCGGCTAAGGCCAGGGCGGGCCAGCGGGGCCTAGAGGCTGTCGATCTGGAAATCGTAATGGCCGTCATTGGGCGCAACCCTGTAGGCGAGGCGTTCGTCGACGCGGTTATCCGGCAGGAAGGTCAGGATGCGGGGCGCCATGGCGGCGAGGTCGCCCGGCTGAATATAGTCGCTGGCGGCGATGATCAGCTCGTCGCCCGGCTGGCAGGTGCGGGCGGCGGCGCCGTTCAGGATGCAGCAGCGGGAGCCGGCGGCCCCGAAGATGACGTAGGTGGTGAGCCGGACAGCGGTCGCCTTGTTCCAGACCTCGACGAATTCGAGCGGATAGATGCCGGCCTCGCGGCAATGCTCGGGGTCCAGCGTGATGGAGCCGTGATAGTTGAGATCGGCCCCGGTGACGCGGATGCCATGCAGCTTGGCCCGGATGACCCTGATCATAATGGGCGTTTCATGGGGCGCCGGGATCGATGTTGTCGATCAGGCGGGTTGGGCCGATGCGGGCGGCGGCGAGCAGGCGGGCGGGGGCTACATCGCCGGGTCCGGGCAGGCGCTCCAGCGGGGCCAGGGTCTCGGCGTCAGCCAGGGCCACGTAATCGACGCCGGTGAAGCCGGCGGCGAGCAGGGCGCCCTCGGCCATCTTGCAAGCGATCGCGGCGGACTCCCCTTCCCGCAGGGTTTGCGCCGCGGCGGCCAGGACCCGGTTGAGCCGGCGGGCGACGCCAAGCTCGGCCTCGCTCAGATAGGCGTTGCGGGAGGAGAGGGCGAGGCCGTGCGCGTCTCGCACCGTGGGGACGGCCAGGATCTCGACCGGCAGATCGAGGTCGTGCGTGAGGCGGCGGACGA
>CAJCJC010000378.1 GCA_903970575.1 Alphaproteobacteria bacterium | reverse complement strand
TCGGGTTCGCCTACGATGCGTTCGACAATCCGTTCTGGGCCTATGGGCCATATGGATATGACGTGGATGCGCCTTATGCCGCGCCTCCCGGATACATTGATGGCGCGGTGGCCGCCGCGCCGCCTCCGCCCCCGGCATATGGTCCTCAGGGCGCCCCGACGGCTTCGGCGCCGCCCCACGACAATAGCCGCGGGTTCTATCTGTGGCCCGTCGGCATAGAGGGCGGGACCTGCAACCGCGCCTATCTGCAGCAGACCGCGTCCAACCTCTCGGGCGTCAGCTTGCGCCCCGGCGCCTTCATGGGCGGCATCACCATCGCCCCGGTGATCGGCGGCAGGGTCGGCGCTCGGCTTGACATCACGGATCAGGCTTGCGCGACGGAAAGCCTCGAACGCGCGAAAACCGGCCAGACAATATCCTGGCAAACCGCGTCCGGCGCCCCGATCACCTTGCAGGTCACGCGCACCGCGCAAAGCGACGGCGTCAATTGCCGCGACTATGTCGCCACCGCGGTGTTCGGCAGCCACACCAACACGGTGAGCGGCAAGGCATGCAAGCAACAGAACGGGAGCTGGGTGGCGGCGGGCTGATCGGGGAATGCGCCGTCACGGCCAATAACGGGCTGTTTGATTTCCGTCCACCAAAACGCGCAATTGCAGAGGAAGAGCCTGTAGCAATTGTTCATTGTAGCGCCACATCGGCAGGTATTCCCTAACCAGCGTCGCAACTAAGTCACTTTGCGCGGCGTCGCGGCGTTTCTTGCCCGGATCACGATCAAGACGCCGCGACAGCCACATTTTATGCGCCGAATACGCCAATGGATGCGGAGCTACAATTGGAACTGGATGCCCATCATCGCCGACCCCGACCGTACTCAGCGCCGGCACGTTGCGAAGCCACCATAGACCTTCGATTTCCGCCGCCTCGAGATCGTCGCCTCCCCCGATCGACTTGATACCGTCTTCGATACCGCGCGGCGTCGATGTCGGCCGTATAAGATCGACGAAGTAACCTTCGGAATTTATAGCTCTGTAGGGCTTATTTTTTGAGAAACTGGAATCGACGGCCTTCAGAAGACCGATAACGCCTTCTTCAGCCATCTCGGTCGTTAACTGGAGTCGTTGCCGTACATCCCATAATAGATCGATATCGCTGGTGGACGTCTGGTCTCGGTCGAATATCACAGCGGCCTCGGACTCATATGCGTATAAGGCGTTCGTGCCGACAACCGTGACGCCACGCCCTAAAAGGCGATGATCGGCGAGTTTCCTCAGAATATCGGCCGCGATCCTCGGGACCCGCCCTAATTGGGCCGCCCGATTGAAGCGCGATTGCTCATCAAGCCGAGCTTTAATGCTTTTGAGGCGCTCGATCGACGCCGCCTTCCCCTTCACAAAATCGTCGTATTGCTTTTTGGTGACGTCCGATTCCGCTCCCAAGGACCTTTGGCCCCCGTGGGAATCAATGATTTTCGTCAGGTAATTCGTGCCGTTCTTATTTCGCCAGGTCATCCCCCCGGTGAACTTCGCCCGCAACTCCCGCGCATGCGTGTACGCTTCGTAAAGTTGGCGGGTATCCGCCAACATCCGAATTTGATTATCGGTTAACTCCCTGAAAAATCTCATTTTCCCATTAAATCCTAGATATTCTTATATTTTAATGGGAAACTTTTTATAAACAAGGGGTTGCTGAGAATTTGGCGCTATCGAATAAGACGCCTTGCAACAGCTTGATCGTTGCCAAAAAACTGGCTGGGGCGGGAGGATTCGAACCTCCGGATGCCGGTACCAAAAACCGGTGCCTTACCGCTTGGCGACGCCCCAACATTTAAAAAACGAACGGTGGCGGAGCATACGCGCCGCTTGTGTGGCGCGGAAGTCTCGCGGGCGTGGTTTTGATCCTTTTCTCCGGACGCCGCAACCGGTTTTCCCCGTAACGCGCGAAACACCCCCGTGACAAAGCCGCCCGGATGCGCGATGACAACTTGATACGCGCGCTGGAAATGCGCTGCCGCGCGCACCGGAAATTCCGCATTTGCTTAAATTAAGCAGTCGGTCATGGGGGAATATGAAGATGCCTAGGGTCGCCATCGGTGTGTACGGGCTGCAGCGCTGGTTCGATGGGGATTTCGCAGGCGTGATCGATATCGTGCGCCGCTCGGACGAGAAGGGCGTCGATCAGGTCAGCATCACCGACCATGTCGTGATGGGCGAGCATCTGGAAAATTACCCCTACGGCCCCTTTCGCGATCCGCTGACCTGCCCCTGGTACGAGCCGATCACCGTTTTGGGCGCGCTCGCGGGCGCCACGAAGACTATACGTCTTTCCATGGGCATCCTGATCGCGCCGCTGCGCCCGGCGGTGCTGCTGGCCAAGCAGCTCGCCACGCTGGACGTGATGTCGCGCGGGCGGGTGGACGCCGGGCTCGGCCTTGGGTGGCAGAAGGAAGAATACGACGCGGCCGGCGTTCCCTGGGAGGGGCGCTACGCCCGCATGGAAGAGCAGGTGAAGGTGTGCAAGGCGCTGTGGAGCGAGGCTCCCGCGGCGTTCCATGGCAAGACGGTCGATTTCGAGAAGATCCACGCCTATCCCCGCCCGGTCCAGGATCCGCTGCCGATCTGGTTCGGGTTGGCCCCGACCGAGAAGAATTTCGCGCGCATCGCCGCCTTGGGCGATGGCTGGATTCCGATGGAAAACGACGCCGAGAAGCTGGCGCCCATGGTCGACAATCTGCGCGCGGCGTTCCACGCCGCCGGGCGCGACCCGGCCAAGATCGATGTGCGCGTGGTGGCGCCCTATGTCTTCCGCGCCGATTATACCTGCGATCTGGACGCAACGCTGGCCAAGGTTCCGGCGCTGGTCGAGGCGGGGGCGACGGTGGTCGAATTCCATCCGCTCTATCTCTGTAGCGGGCCGGACGATCTCGACCGCTTCCTGGACGCCATCCTGGTTCTAAAGGCGGCGCGATGAGCGACGCGGCGATGGCCTCGATGCTGGATGAGTGGGCGATCCGCAAGCTGTCCATGGAATACGCCGCCGCCGCCGATCGCGGCGACGGCCCGGGTTTCGCGGCCGTGTTCGCCGCCGACGCGGTGATCGAAGGGCCGGGGTTCAAGGTCGAGGGGCTGGAATACATCGCCGGCAACCCCGGCATGCTGAAGCAGATGTACGCCTCGACCCTGCACACCGTCCTGAACCAGACCCTGACGGTGACCGGCGACACGGCCGAGGGCGAGACCTATTGCCTGGCCTATCACCTCAATCACCCCAAGGATGGCGTCCACACAAGGCTCGATTGGGCGATCCGCTACCAAGACAAATACCGGCGGGAAGACGGGCGATGGCTGTTC
>CAJCJC010000377.1 GCA_903970575.1 Alphaproteobacteria bacterium | reverse complement strand
TTGAACGCCATCGACGCGCCGGTGTACCGCACCCGCGCCGGGAACAAGCCCGGCAGCCAACCTCCCAGAGGGCCATAGACGAAACCCATCAAGGACAGCGCCAACGCCAGAAAAAGGAAGATGATCAACAAGGAGCCGCTGCCCATCATGGGGCCCAGCAGGAAACCCGCCCCGATCGTCCCGATGCACCCGCCCATCAGAACGCGCCTGGCGTCAAACCGATCGGAGAGGATTCCAGCAGCCACGATGCCCGCCGCCATGAACAGGATCGCGCCGAGCTGCACCTCCAGGAATTCCGTGCGCGGATAGCCAAGCGTAGTTACGCCATAGCCAAGGGCGAAGGCGGTCGCGAGATAATAGAGCGCGAAACAGGCCACGACCGCGAAGGTCCCGCCGATGGTTTCGCGCGGATATTCCCGCAATACGGCGAATAGCGGGACGCGCGGGGGCGGGCCGGCGGCGATGGCTGCGGCGAAAGCCGGCGTCTCGGTCAGCTTGAGCCGCACCCAAAGCCCAAGCGACACCAAAAGGATGCTGGCTAGAAACGGTAGCCGCCAGCCCCATTCCAGGAACTGAGCGCGCGTTAGGAAAAGGCCCAGCAGCAGGAACAACCCGTTGGCGGCGATGAAGCCGACCGGCGCGCCCAGTTGCGGGAACATGCCGAAGCGGTTCCGCCAGCCTGGCGGCGCGTTCTCCACCGCAAGCAACGCCGCGCCGCCCCATTCCCCGCCCAGACCGAAACCCTGGCCGACCCGCAGGATGCACAGCATCAAAGGCGCGGCCCAGCCAGCCGTGGCGTAGGTCGGCAAGAATGCGATCGCCACGGTAGACCCACCCATAATCAGAAGAGACGCGACAAGTGTCGATTTCCGGCCAACTCTGTCTCCAAAATGCCCGAATAAACTGGCCCCGAGAGGCCGGGCGACGAAAGCCAGACCAAGGCTCGCGTAAGACGCCATCAGCTGCGCCGACGCCGATGACGATGGAAAGAACAGCGGCCCGAACACCAGCGAAGCCGCCGTCGCGTATATGTAGAAATCATAGAACTCAACCGCGGTCCCGATCAGGCTGGCGAACAAAATTCGCGCCGTTGGGGCCGGCGCGGAGACAATACCGGTATTCGTCATTATCCTATCCCGTTACCCCGCCTTTAACGACGGGATGACGGAAATAGGGGGTTTGCGGCGGTCTCACAATCCCTGGACAGGTATTAGATCAAAGTCCCCGCAGCCGCGCATATCGCTCAATATGAAAGGCGCTGTCGCCAAACATTTCGGATGAGGCGCGAATCCGCTTCAGAAAAAGCCCGAGATCGAAATCGTCGGTAACGCCGATACCGCCATGAAGTTGCACCGCCTCCGACCCCACATGATTGGCGATGTCGCCGATCCGAGCCTTTGCGATGCTGATATCGAGCGCGGTTTCGGTCACGGCGGCCTTCAGCAAACTGGAACGCGCGATCTCCAGCTCGCCGAACATGAGCGCGGAGCGATGCTGGAGGGCCTGAAATTCACCGATTTTGCGGCCAAACTGCTCCCGGGTTTTCAGGTAATCGAGCGTCCGGTCGAACGCCTCTTGCGCCGCGCCCAGCATCTCGGCGGCGAGATGGAGGCGCCCGACGTCATAAACCCGATCGAGCAGCGCGCGGGCCATAGGCGGGTCGCAAAGCAGGACATTCGCCGGCGCATCCGAGAAGGCGATATCGACACGCGGGTGGCCGTCGAACCCCATGCGGGCCGCGACCGAAACGCCTTCCCTGCCCTCGACGACCAGCATCAGCATCCGATCGGAATCGTCCGCGTGGCGCGCGACCACGACGCATGTCTCGGCGATCGCGCCGTCCACGACCATGATTTTGCGGCCGGACACGCGAAATCCGTCACCGTCGGGCCGCGCAACCGTCTCGATCGCAAACGGATCATGCCGCGGGGATTCTTCCGCCGCCAACGCCACGACCGCGCCCTCCGCGATCAGGGGCAGCAATCGCGCCTTCAGCGCGGGATTGTTGCCTTCGCGGATCGCCGTGACGGCCATGATGGCGCTGGACAGGAACGGTCCGACCGCGAGCGTGCGACCCATCATCTCCGAAACGTGAATGCTCGCGCGGCTGCTCAGCCCGACGCCACCAAATTCTTCGGGCGCCAGGATTCCGGCGAAGCCAAGCGCGACCATGCCGGGCCAGCATCCGCGCGCCGCTCCATCGAGGTCCTGCAAATCGCGCCGCTGGCGCAAGAGACGGATTGAATTGGAACCCTCGAAAAGCCTTTGGGCCGACTCGCGAAGAGCCCGGGAATCGTCATCAAGCAGCACCGAACACCCCTCAGCCGCCCGGAAGCCCGAGAACGCGCTTCGCCACCACGTTTAATTGGATTTCGGACGTACCACCGCCGATCCGGTTGGCGAGGCTGCCCAGCCAGTCTACGGCCGTCTTGGACTCGGGGCCGTCAAGATCGAGACCGGCCGCGCCAAGAATGGACAGCATCATGGCGTGGCGTTTCACATTCAGCTCGGTGCCGAAATATTTAAGCATCGATGTCTTAGCCCCGAGCACGACTCCTGCCGTCGCCTCGGTTACATAGCGTTCGACCAACGATTCGAAAGCCGAAAGCTCGAGATCGAGCGCGGCGATCCGCGCACGCAATACGGGCTCGGCGCGAAGCACGTCCCGATCCAGATGCTTCAGGGCGAACTCCGCCAACCCAGTCGCATCGCCGGCCCTCATCCCGCCGATCATCTGTCGTTCGAACAGCAGCAGATATTTGGCGACATCCCAGCCGCGCCCGCGCACGCCCACTAAATTCTCGGCCGGTACGCGTACATCGTCGAAAAAGACCTGCGCGAAATGCTCCACGCCAGAAATAAGCTTCAGCGGCGAGGCCGTGACGCCTGGGGACCGCATATCGATTAAGAGGAAACTGATCCCATCATGCCTGGGCTTGTCGGGCTCGGTACGCACCAGGCAGAAAACCGCATCCGCGAGATGGCCATAGGAAGTCCATATCTTCTGCCCATTGACAACGAATTCGTCGCCGACAAGCTCGGCCCGGGTTCGCAGACTGATGAGGTCGGAGCCGGCTTCAGGTTCAGAATAGCCCTGACACCACCAAACTTCGCCGCGCGCAATGCCCGGGAGATACCTCAATTTCTGCGCCTCCGTCCCGAAGCGGAGTAATGCTGGGCCCAGCATCCAAACACCGAGGCTCGTTAAGGGCGGATGCGCCTCGATCCGGGCCATTTCCTCACGCAAGATCG
>CAJCJC010000376.1 GCA_903970575.1 Alphaproteobacteria bacterium | reverse complement strand
GATCCGGAAAATGACCGTCGCTACAGCGAATATTGGCGCGACTATCACCGCATCATGGAACGTCGCGGCGTCTCGCCTGCCGAGGCGCGAACCGTCCTGCGCACCAGCGCCACGGTGATCGCGGCGATGTTGTTGCGCAAGGGCGAAGGCGACGCCATGGTCTGCGGCACGATCGGCCAATATCATCGTCATTTCCGCCATGTGATGAATGTCATCGGGCTTAAGCCCGGCGTTGGCAGCGCGGCGGCGCTTTCGGTTCTCGTGCTCGCGGACCGGCCCATCTTCGTGTGCGACACGTATGTCTCCTATGACCCGAGCCCGAGCCAGATCGCCGAGATGACGATCATGGCTGCCGAGCAGGTGCGTCGTTTCGGATTGGAGCCCAAGATCGCCCTGGTGTCGCATTCGGATTTCGGGACGCATGACGATCCCCCGGCCGAAAAGATGCGGGTCGCGCTCGCCGAAATCATAAAGCTTGCGCCGGACCTCGAGATCGAGGGCGAGATGGCCGCCGATTCCGCCCTATCGGAGGAGATTCGCCGGGAATACTTCCCGCATTCGCGGCTCAAAGGTTCCGCCAATCTGCTGATCATGCCGACCTTGGACGCGGCCAATATCGCCTTCAATATGATGAAGGTCCTGGGCGAGGCGCAGCCGATCGGCCCGATCCTGCTCGGGGCGGCCAAGCCGGTCCATATCCTGACACCCTCGGCGACCGCGCGCGGGGTCGTCAACATATCGGCGGTCGCGACGGTCGACGCCCAATACGCCGAAAGCGCGCCCTAAGCGGGGCGCGCCGGCTCATGATCCATATCATGAAGCTCGCGGTCGGCATTCGCGATATCGCGCATCTGCAAAGCGTTCAGCAGGCCCGCGCTGAGGCGCGGGGAGATTTGACCGTGCGGCGCGCCTATACCCGCAACAAGCCGGTTCGGCCGGACGCGGACGAAGGATCGATGTACTGGGTCATCCAGGGCGTCATGCGCTGCCGCCAAAAACTCCTCAGCTTCGAGACCGAGCTCGACGCCGAGGGAAAGCGCTATTGCCTGTTCCTGCTCGATCCCGAGATCGTTCCGCTCGTACCGACCCGCAAGTCGGCGTTTCAGGGTTGGCGTTACCTTGAACCCCAGGACGCCCCGCCCGACCTTATCCCCGGCGCGGATGGCGAGCCGCCACCCGACGAGATGCTGCGGGAGTTACGCAGCCTCGGATTGATCTGACGTTTCGCGGCTTGGCGCACCAACTCGCTTTCGCCGACGCCACTATGCGATTAAAGATAGGTCACGTCGTACTGTCGAATCAGGAGCTACGCATGACCGATCGATCGCCGGATTCGGCATACGCCTTCACCTTCCAATCGCTGGAGGGAAAGCCCCTGCCCCTCTCCGAATTCGCGGGCAAGCCGATGGTGATCGTGAACACCGCCTCGAAATGCGGCTTTACCCCGCAATACGCGGGTCTCGAGGCGCTGTGGAAGGCCAAGCGCGATAAGGGTCTGGTCGTTCTGGGCGTTCCGTCGAACGATTTCGCCGGACAGGAGCCGGGTGACGCCAGCGAGATCAAGAGCTTTTGCGAGTTGCGGTTCGGGGTCGATTTTCCCTTGACCGAAAAGGTTCACGTCACCGGCCCAGAGGCGCATCCGCTGTTCAAATGGATCGGGGCCAAGGGCGGTTTCCTCGCCAAGCCGCACTGGAATTTCTATAAATATCTGATCGGCCCCGATGGAACGCTGGTGGACTGGTTCTCATCCGTCACCGCCCCCGGCTCCGCGCGCTTCGCGAAAGCGGTCGACAAGCTGATCGGGTGATCGCGGCTATTTTAGGCGCCCCCCAGCGCCGCCTCCACCTCCTCCACCGTCAGGTCCGCAAGATCGTTCCGCCGCAGCATGGTGACGTTCGGGCCGCGCGGCGCCGACCTGTCGGGGTTCGACTCGGCCGAGAACAACGACACGACGCGGCAGCCCGTCATCGCGATCAGATGCATGGGGCCGGTATCGTTGCCGATCGCGAAGGCGGCGCGCCGGGCAAGGCCCGCGATCGTGAACAGGCTGGTCCGTCCGATCAGGTCGCGCGTCTTGGGGCAGGCGGCGCGGATGGAATCCGCCAGCCCCTGCTCGGACGGCGCGCCGATGACAACCGGCGTGACGCCTTGCTCGACCAGCCGGTTGGCCAGCGCGCCATAGCGCGAAGCCGGCCAACGCTTCGCCGGCCGATGCGGCGCCGAACCCGGCACCAATAGGGCGAAGCGCGAGGGCAGTCCCAGGCCGCGAATATCCTCGTCCAGCCACGTTAGGTCCGGCGGCGGGATGTCCGGTATGCCCGCCACCGCCAATTGCGCCGCGTGGATGTCAAAGGCGTGCATACGCCCCCGCGCGGGATCGGTATGCGGATGGGACGCGCCCGGCGCGATGCCCGACCATTCCGGCCGTTTGCCCGGCCATAGCAGGCGGAAATAGAGCGCGGTGCGATCCTGCGCCTGCAAATCGTACACCCTGTCAAATCGGCCGTCGCGCAGCATGCGCCGCATCCGCGCCCAGCCCGCGACGTCATGCCAGCGTGGCCTTGGGTCGATCAGGGTCCGATCGAACCAGCCGGACCGATTGCCCAGCTCCACGAAGGGCTTAGTGGTCAGCAAGGTGATTTCCGCCGTCGGGTGATGCGCCCGGATCGCAGCCATCGCCGGCAGCGCCATGATGAAATCGCCCAGTGCTGAGAGCCGGATCACGAGTATCCTCGACGCGCCGGGACGCACGGGCCGCGGGGGCGCGGCTTGACAGGCGGGGCCAGTCTCGCCATTTTCCTGGAACATCGGTCGATCGTTCGCTACAGGCGCCATACGGGCCATCCAAGACGTATCGTCGGAAAAAAATCGGACATGAACCTTACCGTCAAAGGCAAACATCTCGACGTCGGCGATGCATTGCGGGGTTTCGTCGAAGAGCGGCTGACCGCTCTCACCGAGAAATACTTCAGCAATCCGATCGACGCCACGGTGCTGTTCGCACAGGATGCGCATCTCTATCGGGCCGATATCTCGGTCAGGGTCGGGCGGGGCATCATGCTGCAGTCGACAGCCGAGGCCACAGAAATTTACCCCGCGTTCGACGCCGCGGCCGAAAAGGTCGGCAAAAGACTTCGCCGCTATAAGCGCAGATTGCGCGACCACCACATGCATGACGCGGCGGCGGCCATCGCCGCCGCGAACGCGGAGGTTCCGGCGCGACAATATGTGATCGAGGCGGAGCCACCCCTTTTGGATGATGATGAGGACGAGGGAAACGAACCGGTCATCATCGCAGAGATGGATACCACGATCGAAACCATGTCAGTCGCCGAAGCCGTGATGCGGATGGATTTGGCTGAGTTGCCGGCTCTGCTGTTCCGAGGCGGCGCCAACGGCGATCTCAACATGATCTATCGGCGCGCCGATGGGAACGTGGGCTGGATCGATCCGCGAGGATTGAGCAAAAATTGATCCCGTCCACAACAATAGCGTCCGGCGCCGATATGTTCGGGTGCGCCAATTTGATCACCTCGGATTGTGTGATCGTCAATTTGAGAGCGGGCAATAAGCGTCAAGCGCTGCGGGAGCTGGCGCGCAAGGCGGCGACCCTGACCGGACATGAGGAAGACGCAATCTTCGAGGTGCTGAGCGAACGGGAGCGTCTCGGCACGACAGGCATCGGCCACGGCATCGCGATCCCCCACGGGAAGCTGCCGGGGCTCGACCGGGTTTACGGCGTTTTCGCCAAGCTGGAACGGCCGATCGATTTCGACGCGATCGACGATCAGCCGGTCGATCTGATTTTCCTGCTGCTGGCGCCCGCCGATTGTGGCGCCGATCACCTGAAGGCGCTGGCCAAGGTGTCGCGCATGCTGCGCGACAGGATGCTGTGCGAGAAAGTCCGGGGCTCGACCAGCTGCGACGCGATTTATGCGATCATGAACCAGACCGAAGGCCGCAACGCGGCGTAGCGATCCGCCGGTCTTATCGGCCCTATTGCAACCACACGGGCTCGAGCTCGTGTTCGTACATCGCCGCCAAGCCGACATTCCGGTTCGCGACAAGCGCGAGTTGCGAGCCGTCCGCGGCGTGGATCGCATAGATCGATTGTCCGTTCACCACCGCCGGCCGCAGATAGGCGATCGCGTTCAGCCCAAAGGTCAGCCAATCGTGCTGTGTAAGGTTCTTGAGAGACGAGCTTATATCCGTATTCATCATCCTAACTCCAATGGGCGCCCGTGTCCCCACGGGCCCCGTTTAAAGTGACGGCGCGTCACGGCGCCTTTTTGTCCTCGGCCGTTTTCTCGCCAATCGTTTTTGCATTGGAAGCGGCGTCCACGGGCGTCACATCCACCGGCTTCGCGCCATTGCGCGCATTTCCAGACGACTTGATCTCAACCGTCCTGATTTTCGATTCCGGAAGCGGTCTTTTCAGATCGACATTCAAAAGCCCATTATCTGTCCACGCCCCGGTGACCTCGATGCCCTCCGCCAGAACAAAGCTTTTCTGGAACTGGCGGGCCGCTATTCCCCGGTGGAGATAAACATGCTCCCTGTCATCCTCGCCTTGCCGACCGCGGATCACCAACTGGTTGTCCTCGGTCTGGACTGACAGATCGTTACCGGTGAAACCGGCGACCGCGACGGTGATGCGAAGCAGGTCCGCCCCGATTTGCTCGATATTATACGGCGGGTA
>CAJCJC010000375.1 GCA_903970575.1 Alphaproteobacteria bacterium | reverse complement strand
GGATGCGCAACGCGCTGGGCATCGCGATGTGCACGGCCTTTGGCACGTATGAATCGGTGGGCAGCATGACGCTGTCTTACATCACCGGGGCGACGGCCCGATCGGGCCTGACCGCGTTTCAGCTTGCGGAGCGGGGCATGACGGCGCCGGCCACCGCTTTCGAGGGCGAGAAGGCGATGTTCGTCACGCATTGCGACGAAAACCCGGAGAAGGTGGAGGGCGTGCTGGCGTCGCTCGGTTCGACCTGGCGGATTTTTGGCAACAGCTACAAGACGATGCCGACCGAGACGATTACTCACGCGCCGATCGAATGCACGCTGGCCCTGCTGGCGCGCGCGAACGGGCGCGCGGTGGAGCGGATGCGGTTCAAGGTGCAGCCGATCGTGGTGAAGATCGCCGATGAGCGGCGCGACCGGTTCGGCAACCCGAGCAGCGACCAGCAGGCCCGATTCGACCTGCGGTATTGCGCGGCGGCGGCGTGGCGGCGCGGGCGGTTCACGCTGGAGGAGATGCAGGAGCCGGCCTATACCGACGCCGCGATTCTGGATTTGCGGGCGCGCACCGATTTGCTGCCCGACGAGGCGCGGACCACGTTCAACGGCGCGGCGCTGGAGATTACATTCACCGACGGATCGACCGAGTTCGTGAATATCGATTTCTTCCTGGGCACGCCGGAACGGCCGATGTCCGATTCCGAGCTGGCGGATTTGTTCAGGAAGACCGCCGATGCGCATCTGCCGGCGGGCAAGGCCGACCGGATTCTGGACGCGATTTGGGGACTTGAGGCGGCGCCGGATATTCATGGGCTGATGGGGTTGCTGACGCATTGATGGGGCGGGACGTTACCCTCGGCTTGTGCGTGAGGTCACCCCCACCTCACCTCCCCCATCGAGGGGGAGGGACATGAAATAAGAGGCTCTTAAAAAGCCCTCCCCCTCGATGGGGGAGGGTTGGGTGGGGGTGATGGCCCCCACGATCGCGGCTGTAGACGACCTGAACCTGCTCTAGGAGTTTTCGCATGACGCTTGTCAATCTGCCCGGCGGTGAGACCATTTGGTATCGGAAGACGGGGGCGGGCGCGCCGTTGCTGCATATTCACGGGTCGGCGTTCGGGCACCGGAATTTCGAGAAGCTGACCCCGTTCATGGAGCCCCATTTCGAGGTGATCGATTTCGACCTGCCGGGCTATGGCGAGAGCCGCGGAACGCAGCGGACGGGCGGCATGGAGGGCATCGCCGAGCAGGTTTACGAGCTGATCCAGGCGATTGGGTATGACAAGGTGCATCTGCACGGCACGTCCTTCGGCGCGATGATCGGCCTGACGCTGGCGGCGCGGCATCCGGACGTGATCGACAGGTTGGTGCTGAGCTGTTTCCTGTGCCGGTACGACAAGGCGGCGCGGATGATGCGGAGCACGTGGAAGCGGGCGGCGCGCGACAGCGGCATGGAGGCGGTGGCCGATTTGACCTCCGTCGCCGGATTCGCCCGCGGATTTTACGAGCGGCCGGGCGCCGAGGCGCAGCTCGCCTCCATGCGCGAGGCGTTCAGCCACACGACGCCGGACGCTTTCGTGGCCGGCACCGAAACTATCGAGCGCACCGATTTAAGCCCGCTGGCCCCGCTGGTGAAAACGCCGACCCTGCTGCTGGCCGGCCAGGAAGACAACATGACCCCGTTCAACCCGGCGGGCAGCGGCTATGGCTTCTCCCAGATTAAAGAGGTGCTGCCCGATTGCCGGATGGAGACCCTGCCGGAATGCGGGCATTACCTGGTGATCGAACAGCCGGAGCTGGCGGCGGAGATGATTACGGCGTTCTTGGGGGGATAAGGGTTTGGGGGGCGGTTTATTTCGATTGGGCGTGGGTTCATGATATTTTGAGGTATTCGAGCAGTTAGGCCGGGACCGGATGAGGATTGGTGAGGTTGGATTATCGGACGCCACGGATATGACACGAGACGAAGCAATAAGCCTGCTTAAGAAATCCGAGAATGCGTTGAAAGACGCGGGCGTTAAGCATCTTTATTTGTTCGGCTCGACGGCGCTGAATGAAGCGCGCCCGGATTCCGATGTCGATCTTTTCTTCGATTACGATCGCGGGACAATGGGCCTTTTCGAGCTGATGGATATAAAGGAACTGGCGACGGAAATACTGGGCGCGAAGACCGATATGATACCGCGAGGCGACCTTCATCAGGTGTTACGAAAACGCATCGAAGACTCGGCGCTCCAGGTTTTCTGATGCCGCGCAGGCAAAATCTTATGGAGAATTCCGGCTGGCCGACTGCCCCCTAACATGCATTTTCCTCAAGCAAGACCGGGATGATATCGGCGAGCTTTTGGACTAAGGCCTGTTGCGTCGGCGCCTCCGTGATCAGACCGGCGATTTCGTCGCTCTCGGCAACCCATACCTGGGCCTGGGGGTCCCATGTCGCGTGTTCTCGGACGTCCTGAAGTAGGAAGCAAGATTAGCAAGCTCACCCAGAAGATCGTCGATTCAAATCGCGACGTGGTCCGCACCGCAATGGAAGCTTTCGTCGCTCAGGAGGCGCTGGCACGCTTCGGCTATGCTCCTAAAGACGTTGTACGAGCGTCGCCGGAACGCGTAGAGCCTGCGGCCGTTCCTGTCCCCGTTGAATCACCAGTTGAAGAGCTTTCACCTTCAACTGGTGAGATGCAAATTTTCAATTACGCAAGAAACCGACTCTTTTATCTTGTTCGAAATGATGTACTTTTTCAAGAAGTTGAAAATATTAACTTTAAAAAGACAAAAACATCCTTTCGGGCTTATTATACTAAGCCAAATAGTGGTTCTCTTTTTGATTATCGCGAGCACAAAGATGGTAGAAAAATGCTTCAATTTCCCGCTTTGGGCGGCGAGGAAATCGAATATGTTTTCTCCGCGGATTTAGATGATCGTCTGCTTAAGGCATTTACAATGCGTGTTGCCGCAGCCGGCGTATCATTCGAATCTTCGCCGGTTCTTCGAACGATCAAGGGTGGACAGGCAGGCAAGTCGACATTGTAAAAAATTATATCGATACAAATTGCCCTATTCTATCCGCGCTCATTCCTGCTCACCCGGGCGGCGGCGTAGCATGGTTTCGACGGCTTTGCGGGCACGCTCATGTTGCTCCGCCAAGACGGTGCGGCGCGCAGCGAGCCGGCCGGCGTCTTCGGCGCGACGATAGACTTCCTCCGCCGAATTGATCCGCCCCGCCGCCTCCAGCCCTTCCAGAAAATCCCGCATCGTAATGGCGATCATGCGGCTTCGATCTTCGATCGTGACGAGATAGCCGCTGCGCACCACTCGATCATCCTCGGTGACAAACACCGCACGTTCATCGGCGCCGAGTTCAAGGCCATAACGAATGGCCTCCAGCACCGCACGTTCGCCCATGTCGCGCTCGCGGCGCGTAATGCCTTTATCGAGATTGGCGAGGTAATTCGCGAATACCTGCGTAAACAGAGGTCGTACCAGCGTGCTGTTCCCCTGCACCCATTCCGCGATGC
The DNA here is from genome assembly GCA_903970575.1 of Alphaproteobacteria bacterium. GTDB lineage: Bacteria > Pseudomonadota > Alphaproteobacteria > BOG-932 > Roseiterribacteraceae > BOG-932. The sequence goes on along the minus strand of CAJCJC010000375.1, from coordinate 909 downwards.
TTTGAGCGCCCAGGGCGTCGCTTTTGACGGTCGCTTCATACAGAACCGCATCCGCCACATAGAGCGGGATGCCGGGATAAAGCAGGTAATCAAGACTATCCGCGGCGGCCAGCGTGATCAGAGGCCCCGTATCGGTTACGAGCAGTTTGGCGTGCAGTTCTTCATCCGGCATGCGGCGCGCGCATGGCCAGGCGTTTGATCAACTGCACGCCGGGTGAATTCCGGTCGCTGGGAAAACGCGGCAGAGGGAGATGATGCTCATGCAGTTTCATGAGCAGATCGCCGAAACCTAGCGGCTCGCCCAGGCGGTCGCCGACATCCTGGCGGTCGATTTCGCCACGGCTGTAGGCCTTTAGTATGTCGTGCTCTTTGTCTGCTTCCGGTACAATAGACATGCTTTTAGTTATCATGATCATGTCAAAAAGTGAACTTTCCATTCACGCCGCGATGACGGCGGGATGCGCTGTCGCTTTCCCGCCCTACGCCCTGAAAAAATAATTTTCGATTGGGGCTTGAAACTTGTTTTGTTCTAGTTCATGTTCCAGACCATGAACGAACAGATCGGATCACAACACGAATCCGCCGGGCCTGCACCGGACGGGGAAAGCGCGTCCCTGGCGCGGGCGCGCAGACGCGCCGCGCGGCTGGAGGGGCTGGCGTGGATGCGGCGGCTGACCCTGACGGCGGCGGAGCGGCTGGACGACGCCATGGCGGGGCGGGCGCCGGAGCCAGAAGCTGCGAATTTCGCGCGGCTGCCGGACCCGTGTCTGGCGATGGCGCGGTTGGCCGCCGCCTACCGGATGCTGGCGGCGTGGGAAGAGAAGATCGATTTCTGGGACAGGAACGCCGTCGAAGCGGTTCGGCGCTTGCGCGATGCGCGGCGGATGGAGCGGATGGCCGGGATGGAGC
>CAJCJC010000374.1 GCA_903970575.1 Alphaproteobacteria bacterium | reverse complement strand
GCGCATCTGGATATTGGTCGGCGATGGGCAATCGGTCGACGACATACTGGGCCGGGCGGTAACGCTGGGCGCCTCGATCCTCTGGCGCGACCATTACTGGACGGAATTCAACGGCTTCAACCACGCTTTCCAGGACCCCTGGGGCAACGAGATCGTCCTGTGGGGCAAGGCGGGGCCAGACCCCGTCATTCCCGAAACCTACACGCGCGAATAAAGCCGGCGCGGTGAGACGCCGGAACCTCAGTCGGGAATCACCATCCGCACCGCCGCCGCGCCCATGACCCCGGTCGCGATCCAGCCGAGCACGATCAACGTGCGGCTGGCGGTGAAGGCGCCCATCACCTATTTGCGGGAAGCCAGAACGATGATCACCGCAAGCATTGGCGCCGCGACGACGCCGTTGATCACGGCGCTCCAGAAAAGCGCCTTCATCGGGCTGTTCGGCGAATATTGGATGCCGAGCGCGGCCAGCACGCTCATCGCGATCACGGCGTAGAATCCGCGCGCCTCGCCAAGCTTGCGCTCTAACCCGAAACGCCAGCCCAGCGCCTCCGATAAAGCATATGCGCCCGAACCGGCCAGCACCGGCACGCCGATCATGCCGACGCCCAGCATGCCCGCGGCGAACAGCGCGAAGGCGAAATCGCCTGCGATCGGCTTCAAAGCGCTTGCCGCCTGCGCGGCCGTTTCGATGTTCGTGACCCCGGCGACATTCAACGTCACCGCCGTGGCCAGGATGATGAAAAAAGCCGTGATGTCGGAATAGAGCATGCCGGTCCACGTATCCCACTTGATGCGGCGAAGTTCGCGCACCGCCTGCGCCGGGTCGGCGACCAGCGCGGGGCAATCCGCCTGGGCGGCCATATCCTCGACCTCCTCCGACGCCTGCCAGAAAAAGAGATAGGGGCTGATCGTCGTGCCGAAAACGCCGACAATCATCGCGGCGGCGGCGGCATTCGGCGTGAAACGAGGCCAAACGGTCTGGAGAGCCACCTGGCCCCAGGGCACATGCACGGTGAACAAAACGCCCGCATAGGCCAGAAGGGAGAGCGTCAGCCATTTGAGAAACGATACATACCGATGATACGGCACGAATACCTGCAACAGCAGGGTGGTCACCACGAACATGGCCGTCATCAAATGACGGTCGACGCCCGTAACCATCTCCGCGACATCCCCCATGGCGGCGACATCGGCCGCGATATTCAGCGTATTGGCGATCAGCAGCAGTGCGACGACCGCCATTAGAACGACGGGCGGAAAATTTGCCTTGATATTGGCGGAGAGCCCCTTGCCGGTAACGCGCCCAATCCGCGCGCACATCGACTGGACCGCCGACATCAGCGGATAGCACAGCGGCATCGTCCACAGCATATTGAGCCCGAACTGCGCGCCCGCTTGCGAATAGGTTGCGATGCCGCTCGGATCGTCATCCGCGACGCCGGTGATCAGCCCAGGCCCGATCCGGGCCAGGGGATTATCCTTGAACCGGTCGCGCCATGCGCGGATGGCGCGGGACGATCGCACGCTTTTGGTTTGGTCCGGATCCCGCATAAGCCCAACCTGGATGATTCCGCCACGCGACGCCGCGAGGTCCCGACCAGCCGCATCATCGGTCGGCGCCGGAGCCCGTGTCAAAACAGCATTTATCGTTTTGGCCGCGATTCCGCGCTTCATAAATGCCGAACATTTTTGTACTATGCGGATCGGTCATTACGACCGTCGGGAGAGTTCAAAACAGGCTTGGAGACCGACCAATTCGGTTTCGTGCGCGAAGGAGATCATATGACGGATCAGGCGCTTGGCAAATCTGTGGAGTTCACGAAGCTCGCCTGGGGAGCGAACCAGGCGGAACAATCCGTGGTATCCGCGGAGGCGGCCCGCGATGAGCGGCTGGTTGCGGATTTGGAAAGAATTCTGCGCTATGCGTCGACCGCTAGACAGGTGGAGGCCCCTCAGCGCATGTTGACCGCCGCCGCCGCCGCCCTTCAGGGCGCGAAATCGGCGCTTGGCTCCAAGACGCCTTTGAATGAAACGACCGAGCTTGGGGTCTTGCAAGCCATCGATCAGTTGATTCCGGTTATCCGGCCCGCGACCGCTGCGTCGCTTGAAATCGCGGAGGTTATGGAGGTGGGCTGGGCCAGCGACGGCGATCGTCAGCGCGAGATACGGCGCCGGGTCAAGGGATTGATCGCGCGCTGGATGTGGGCGACGCTTATGGCCCTGTTCCTGGCGCTGGTGGCGATAGGCTCCAAGACCTCGGCTGGCGGAGCGCTCGTCGCGAGCCTTCCGATCGTCTCCCACTTGGCGTCCTACGCCATCCCACTCCTGCTCGGCTTTCTCGGGGCCTGTTGCTACATTCTGCGCACGTCCTTTCACGGGCTTGCAGCGCAGACCTTCGTGTTGCGCGATGGCGCGGATATCTTGCGATCGATCCTCGGCATCGTCGTCGGCTTCATGGTTCCGAGCCTACTGGCCAATGGTCAGAGCTTTGAAAGTCTTGGCTTCGCGATCACTATCGCGCTCCCATTCCTCGCCGGCTACGCTGTCGAGCCGATTTTCGGCGCCCTGGACACGATCATCGTTACGATCCGCGATGTCGTCAGTCGCCAGCCAACTTTCTCCAGGGCTCGCAATCGGCAGCCAACGGCATCGAACGACCTCGGCGCGGGCGCTGTCAGTACGCCCGCTGCTCAATCTGCTTAGAAACCGTTCACGCACCAGCCTACAAGCTGTAGCGGGGCGCAAATACAGCGCGCCGCTAGGCGGCGCGCTGTAGCCTAAGCTCGGACCAGATCGCGGAGAGCGACTGGACGAGATGATCGACATCGGCCTCGGTATGCAAGGGAGACGGCGTGATGCGCAGACGCTCGGTCCCGCGCGGAACGGTCGGGTAGTTGATGGGCTGAACATAGACGCCGTATTGCGACAGCAGAACGTCGCTTATCCGCTTGCACAGAACGGGGTCGCCAACCATAACCGGCACAATGTGGCTGTCATTTGGCATATTGGGAATGCCGGCCGCGTTCAAACGGCGGCGGACCATGGCGACAACGTCCTGGTGGCGTTCCCGCTCGATGGAGCTCGCTTTCAGGTGCTGGATGCTGGCGCAGGCCGCGGCCGCGACCGCAGGTGGCAGGGCGCTGGTGAAGATGAAGCCCGAAGCGAAGCTGCGAACGAAAT
>CAJCJC010000373.1 GCA_903970575.1 Alphaproteobacteria bacterium | reverse complement strand
GGGGGTTGGCCAAGTCCTCGCCGATGGCGAGAACCCGCCGCAAGTGGATTATCGCTGCCCCCTGATGAGCCTGCCGCTCGCATGTTCGACGACGACCGCCGCGATACCCGCTTCTATTCCTTACCTGAAGGCCGACGCCGTTTTGGCGGCATCCTGGCGGGCGCGGTTGAATCGCCTGCCCGGTCTTAAAATCGGCTTGGTCTGGGCCGGCGCGCCAAGACCGTTTCACGCCGACGCCCAGGCGATCGATCGTAAGCGGTCGATCGCGCTCCGTCGCTTCGCCGATTGGGGCGCCATCCCAGGCGTTACCCTGATCTCGCTTCAGAAAGGCGAACCGGCGGCTGAACTCAGGACGGGGCCGCCGGGCTTTGCGATCCAGGATTGGACCGAGGAACTGAACGACTTCGCGGATACCGCCGCCCTCATCGACGGCCTGGATTTGGTGGTGGGGGTCGATACGTCCGTCATTCATCTTGCCGGCGCGCTGGGCCGGCCGGTCTGGATGCTGAACCGCTTCGATTCCTGCTGGCGGTGGCTGCGGGATCGCGATGACAGCCCATGGTATCCGACGATGAGGCTGTTCCGGCAATCCGCGCCTGGAGAATGGGCCCCGGTCATCGCCCAGGCGCGCGAAAACCTGGCCGCGCTCGCGGCGGCGCGCGCATAAAAAAGGGGCGGGCCTTTCGACCCGCCCCAGCCCTGGAACCGGCTTTTTACGATGTCGCGCCGGCGTAGAGAATTGTGACTCGGCGGTTCTGCGGTTCGCGCACGCCATCTGCGGTCGGGACCAGCAGGTCTTTCTTGCCCTTGGCGATAATGTCGATCTCGCTGGACTTGATGCCCTGCTTCTCAAGTTCGGCCGCCACCGATTCCGCGCGGCGGAGCGACAGACGCATATTATAGGCGTCCGAGCCGACCGTATCCGTGTGGCCGGTGACCACCAACTCGGTCGCCTTGGCCGGCCCGGCGTTCTTCGCCGCCTGGTCGACGATCGCCACGGCCTGCGCGCTCAAATCCGACTTGTTGAAGTCGAAAAAGACCATGTAGCTGTGAGCGACCCCAGGGGCCGTCATCGGCGTCTGAACCGGCGGCGGCGTATAAGGCTTGGAGACCGTCTCCTCGGGCGCGATGTTGTTGAAGGTGTACTTGACCTCCGCCCCAAATTCGCGCGGCACGCCCGGCTGAACGGTGGTCAGTCCCGTGCCGCCGCCCGTGCTGATGCTTGCGTTATAGCTCAGGAAGTAAAGCTGGTTGGTCAGGTTGGTCGCCCATAGGCTGAACTTCCAGGCGCTGTCGGGCGTGATGTAGTCGAAGCGCGCGCCCCAAAGCCCGTAATTGGGAACGTCGCAACTCCCCAGCGGGGTGCAGCTCGGCGTGCTGCCCTGCCAGTGATAGTTGATGTCCGCCACGACCAGCGCCTCCGTGGGCAGGTGGAAGGTGTAATTCGCCTCCCAGCTTGCCTGGAACGTCGGCGCGGTGGTCACCGGGGTGGTCAGCGTGATCGACGTCACGCCCTTGCCGATCTGGTCATACGCCTGCTGCAGATAGGCGCCGTTGGCGCGCAGCACCAAGTCCGGGATCGGCAGATATTCGACCTCGGCTTCCGCGCCGTCTTCGTGCGCCGCGGCGGCGTTCTGCACCGCGCGTGTGGCCACGCCGTTATAGGTGACGGTGATCGTCGCCTGTTCGTTCTTGAAGAACTGATAGAAGCCGTCCACGTTGACGCGCAACGTATGGTTGAGCCATTCGCTCTTGATGCCGGCTTCGTAGGACGAGACTTTTTCCGGTTGGTAGGAAACTAGGCCGCCGCCAAGATTGCTGCCAAGCTGCTGGTTGAAGCCGCCGCTCTGATAGCCCCTGTTCGCGCTGATATAGGTGAAGAAATCTGGCGTCCAGTGGTAATCTAATTGTACGCGCGGCGTGAAATCGTACCAGTTATGCGTGGCCGCCCCCTTCAGAGTCTGGCCGCAGACAGCGCCGTTCTTGAAGGCGTTGGCGAAGCCGAAGAGCGCGCCGGCGCACGGGCCGGTAGCCGCTCCGCCGGTTCCCTGGTCGTAGACCGAACTTTGCGCAACCTTGGTATCTTCGTTGAAGCGGCCACCGGCCGTGATGTCCAGGTCTTCGAATATCTTATAGGTGCCCTGGATGAACGCTGCCTTACTCGTGAAGTCGTTGCTCGCGATGTAATAATAACCGATCGGATCATCCCAATCGGGCCCTGTGTCCTGATCGAAGCCTGTGTCCTGTTCGATGTAATACAGCCCGGCGACGAAGGTTAAGGCGCCGTCGAAATACCGCCCGTTCAGGTCGACTTCCTGGCTGACCTGCGTCGTGGTTGAATAATCCAGCTCGGCGTAGATATCGTTCGGCGCATCGTTAGTCGGCGAGTAGTAATCGTCGCTTGTGCGCCGGAAGCCGGTGATCGACTTGATGGAAAGATTATCGTCGAAATCATACGTCATCCGCAGATTCAGCGTGCCGATTTTCAGCAACGCGAACGGGCCCTGTCCGGCGCTATATCCATGGCCGGCCAAGGCGCCCGTGTAGAGGTCCGTGGTCGCGGAACTCGTCGGCGTGCTCAGCGTCGCGCCGCCCTCGACCGTATAATATCCCATGTTGAGCGGGCCGTATAAGGTGCAATACGGCACCGAGTGAACGGCGTTGTAATCTTTCGTGTACTGGGCGTTGTTGTTGCACAGCGTCTCGATCGAGGCGGTGCCGTTCGTGTTCGATTCGCTGTATTCGGCCAGAAAGTCGACCGTCAAGCTGTCGATCGGTTTCGCACGCACTTGGAACCTGACCGTCTGGTCGTTCAGACCGTCGCTGGTCCCGGAATTAAGCGTGTGTTTGATATAACCGTCGGCGTTGTCCGTGCGAAAGCTGATTCTGGCCGACACCTTATCCGTCAGCGGGATGTTAAGAGCGCCTTCCGCGTTGATCGTATTGTAATTGCCAACTCGGAAATCGAGATAGCCGCCATAGCTGTCGGTCGGCAGCTTGGTGGTGACCAGGACCGCGCCGCCCAGCGTGTTCTTTCCGAACAGCGTGCCTTGCGGCCCCTTCAGGACCTGCGTCGAATCCAGATCGAAAAACCCGTATTCATTGCCATCGGAGCGGGCGATGTACAAATCATTGATATAAAGACCGACCCCGGGGTCGACGTTGACTTGGTTGCTGCCTTGCCCGATGCCGCGGATCGTCAGGTTGACCGCGCCGGGAACCTGTCCGCCAATGCCGCCGGTCATCGGCGTAATGTTCAAATTGGGGATGAAGCCGCGCAGATCCTGGAAGTTGCGGATGCTCAGCTCCTCGACCTCCGCGCCGCTGATCGCGGTGATCGAAACCGGGGTCGTTTGAAGGTCCTCCGAACGCTTGCGCGCCGTGACGACGATTTCCTCGACGCCGCCGCTTTGCGCGGTTTCCGCTTTATCAGCCGTCGCGGTTTGGGCCAGGGCTGGAACGCCGAAGAGCGAAACAGCCGCCGCCGAGGCGAAAAGAAGTTCGGAGAAACGGATCGAATGCCCGTTGCGTTGCGCTGCTCTGACCATCGCTGACACCCCTGTTGATTATTATCGGATTGAAACATTTTTGTGTTTCAAGCGTACCGGCGGGATATAAAACAATCAACCTCTAAGAAACTAAATTTCCTTAAGGGAAATAAGGGGGGATTTGGAGGGCGCCTAGTTTTTTGGCGCCGCCGCATAGCTTGTAATCAAACGCGTCTCCAACATGCCTTGGAATTTCGCAAAATCAACCAGAATCATCCTATATAAAAGATTATTAGACGATATATTGTGTAAGCTGCGGCAATTCGCGCACCCTTGGGCCAAAAAGGCTCGCGCGCGCTCAAAAAAAGACGAGCTCTTATGCCCGTCTTGAAACCGATCGAATGTGAAAAGCGCGTGGGAAGACGGGTCCGCCCGCGCTAGGGCGGACCCTTGTTCTTAAGAAACGCCGCCGCCGCCGTAGACGATGGTGACGCGCCGGTTCTGCGGTTCGCGCACACCGTCCTTGGTTGGGACCAAGAGGTCCGTCTTGCCCTTGGCGACAATCTCGATCTCGCTGGACTTGACGCCCATTTTCTCGAGTTCGGCCGCGACCGATTCCGCCCGGCGGCGGGACAGGCGCATGTTGTAGGCGTCCGAACCGACCGTATCTGTATGGCCAGTGACCACCAGTTCGGTCGCCTTGGCCGGGGCCGCGTTCTTCGCCGCCTGATCGACGATCGTTACCGCCTGCGGGCTCAAATCCGACTTATTGAAGTCGAAAAAGACCATGTAGGAGTGGGCGATCGAGGGCGCCATTGGTTGGGTGACCGGCGGCGGCGTGTAGACCGCGGCCGTCGCTTCGGGCGCGGAGTCGGCGCTGAACTTATATTTCAGTTCCAGCCCCAATTCGCGTGGGCGACCAGGGTAATAGGTGGAAAGGCCAAGACCCTGACAGTAA
>CAJCJC010000372.1 GCA_903970575.1 Alphaproteobacteria bacterium | reverse complement strand
GCGCGTGGGCGTCGGCGCCGGTGAGGCGTCGCTGAGCCCGGCCGGCATATCGATGATCGCCGATTATTTCCCGCCTGTCGCGCGCGGCAAGGCCTTTGGCGTGTTCGCGATCGGCACGTCCCTCGGCGTCGGCATGTCGCTCTTGCTGGGCGGCGTAGCCATCGAATTCGCGGGACATTTGCGTGAGATCGGACCGACCTGGCTGGCGGCGCTGGCCCCGTGGAAGATCGTGTTCTTCCTGATCGGCGCCCCGGGACTTCTGGTCGGCGCGATTTTCGCGGTGACCGTCCGGGAACCGGCTCGGCGCAACCGCGCGGGGATTGCCCGCACGCTGTCGCTCAAACCCTTGTTTTCGTTTCTTTCCGCGCAACGAGCCGTTCTCGGGGGTCTGGTTGGCTGGACCGTTCTGAACTCGGTTTCGATCTATGCCCTGCTCGGCTGGTTCCCCCAGGTCATGATCCGGTCTCATGGATGGACCGCCGCCGAGACGGGCCAAATTCTGGGCGCTTACAGCTTGCCGTGTAGCGTCTTCAGCTGTCTCAGCGGCGGCTGGACCGTATCGTGGCTACAGAAACGGGGCCGCCCCGACGCGCCGATCTTCGTCGCGATCGGGGCGTCGCTCTGGGTGGCGGTCGCCGGAATCGTCGCGGCGCTCGCCCCCACGGCAAACGGGGCGGTGGTTTTCTATTGCATCCTCAGTCTCGCGACCAACAATGGCGGGATCGGGATATTGACCGCGATCAACCAGATCACGCCGAACGAATTGCGGGGGCAGGTAATTGCGCTGTTTTCGATGGCGACTGGCCTTGTCTCGGTCACGGTCGGCCCATTCGCGGTCGGTTATCTGTCCGACAATGTGTTCACCGCGCCGAATGGCATCGGCCCGAGCGTCGCGACGGTCCTGGCTGTCGCGACCGCCCTGGGGATCGTCATTCTGTTCGCGACGAAACGAAGCTTCAGCGTGGCGGTGACGGAGGCCAGCAGGCGGTTATCGTGATCGAGCGCGCCCTATCGCGGGCGCGCTCGATTGAGAAAGTCAAAAGACTACGGCTCGGCGCTTATACGACCATCGCGTCGATAAACTCGGCCGCGATCCTGGCCCAGCCATCCGGGTCGCTGAGCGTTCCGGCGAAGCCCTCCTCGGCCAGCACGCGATACATGAAATCCGGCCGCATTTCGTGGGCGCGAATATCCATGTAATGGATGACGTCCTCGCCTTCGGTGATGATCAGACCCGGGCATTTCAGCGACATCAGGTCGGTCGTCATGTCGTAACGGTTGACGGCCCAGTGGCCGATATCCGGACCCTGCAGGAACATCGTCGCGGACATCCAGGTCCAGGCGGCGAACTCGGCGTCGTTGCGCGTCTTCAGCCCCGATTTGAACAGCTGGGACAGGTGACTGCCATCCTTCTTGGGGGAGCGGTCCCATTCCGGGCGGCCGCGGAATTTCTCGGCCTCTTCCGGCGTATAGACCGGGCATCCATGCAGCGCCACGCCGCTCACCCTGTCCGGATGACGCGCGGCGAGCGCGGTCGCGATGCAGGCGCCCGTATGATGACCCGCGGCGACGACCGATTCGATTCCGAGATGATCCAGCACGTAAACGAAATTATCCGCGAAACCGCCGATGCTCGGCAGAATCGAGGGCTGATCGGACATGCCATAGCCGGGAGTGTCTGGGGCGATCGACCGGATGCCGAGCTTCGCCAGACTGTTCTGCACAAAGCCGAATTCGATCATCGATACAGGCGATTGGTGGAACAGCATCATCGTGGCGCGGGCGTCGCGCGGGCCGACATCGCGGTAATGCACCTGCCCCAGCGGCGTGGGCGCATAGCCTTTTCCGCCAATGATCATGTTCACGCCGGCCCAGGACAGTTCCGGCGCGGGCGACGGCGGCAACGCTTCAATCTCGACGTCTTGAATAGTCACTGTATCTCGCTTTATCGAAGGTAAGGGAAATTGGAGGCTGTCATTTGAAGGATAGTATATGAGGAATGCCGCCCGCGAGGCCCGCACACCGGCGGGGATAACCGGATAGCAGGCGTTTGAAATTATTCAGGCAAGGGGATGAACTCGGTTTCGCCCGGAACGGGGGCGCCGAACCGGTCTCGCACCCAATCGACCTTGGCGCGTTCGATCCGGTCCTTGCTGCTCGCCACGAAATTCCACCACAGATGCCGCGGCCCGTCGAGCGGCTCCCCGCCCAGGAACGCCAATTTGGAATCGGCGTTCGCGGTAACCACGACGGCCGAGCCCGCATGGAGTACGGCCATCACCCCAGCGCGAAACGCCGCGCCCTCGATCGTCATCTCGCCCGCGACGACATACACGGCGCGCTCGGCATAATCGACGTCCAGCGCGAGAGACCGACCGGCTGGAAGCGCTATGTCGGCGAAGAACAGCGCGGATAATGTCTCGACCGGGGAGGCAAGCCCGAAGGCCGCGCCCGCGATCACGCGAATGCGCGCGGCGCCAATCTCCGTGGTCGGCAAAGCGGACGCCTCATAATGGATAAAGCTCGGCGCCGCCTCTTCATGGCCGTGCGGCAGCGCCACCCAAAGCTGGAGCCCGTGCATCGTTCTGGTGGTCATCCGGTCTTCAGGATCGGAGCGTTCGGAATGGACGATGCCGCGCCCGGCGGTCATCAAGTTCACGTCGCCGGGCGTGATGGCCTGCACCGTACCCAGGCTGTCGCGGTGGATGATCCGTCCCTCATAGAGATAGGTCACGGTCGCCAGACCGATATGCGGATGTGGCCGCACGTCGATGCCGCGCCCCATGGCGAATTCCGCCGGCCCCATCTCGTCCAGGAACACGAACGGCCCGACGCTGCGCCGTTCGATGGCCGGCAGCGCCCGGCGAACGCTGAATCCGCCCAAATCCTTGGCGTGCGGCGTTATAACGACGTCGACCGCTGGGGCCGGCGACGATTTTACGCCCGGCTGCTCGTCTGGATATCGGCTCATGCCGGAGATTTGCCGCGCCTCAGCGTATCCAGGGCCTCCTGCCCGTACATGAGCGCGATCATGTCCGAAAGATCGGGATTTTTCCGGATTTCGTTGCCGCCATCGACGGCGAAGCTTTGCCCCGTCACCCAGGCGGATTCCGGCCCCGCGAGATAGCGCACGGCTTGCGCGATATCCTCGGGCTCGCCTGCGCGGCCTAGCGGGAACTCGGCGACAAAACGGCCCAGAATATCCGGACTGGCGAACATCGGGCCGGTCGCCTCGCTGCGCGTGAGGCCGGGACGCACCGCGTTCACCCTTATGCCAGCTGCGCCCAGCTCCTCCGCCGCGGCCCGGACGAAATTCTCCAACCCGCCCTTGGCCGTATGATAGGCCGGCAGATAGGCGAAAGGCAGCGTCGCCGCCGTCGACGACATGCAGACGATGGCGCCGCCATTCATCATGGGGGCGCCATAGCGCACGACCAGGAACGCGCTGATGATATTGAGTTCCAGTTCGGCGCGCAGCGTATCCGCGTCCAGCATCAACAGCGGCTTGAAACCGCCGCCGCCGACCGTGGGGACCAGAATATCGAGCCGTC
>CAJCJC010000371.1 GCA_903970575.1 Alphaproteobacteria bacterium | reverse complement strand
TGCTGCCGGACATCGCCATCAATCGGTTGACGGTCATCGGTTCGAACCCTGTTTTCGGGCTGAACGCGCTCGGCGGGTCGATCAATATCGAAATGAAGACCGGTTTCACCTATCAAGACGCGGAGGGCGAGGTTTCGGGCGGCTCATTCGGGCAGCGGAATTTCTCGCTGCAATATGGCAAGCAGTTCGGCGATTGGGCGGTTTACGCGGCCGGCCGGGTTCTAGACGAGGATGGCTGGCGCGAATTCTCGCCGGACGCGGTTCGCCAGTTCTACGCCGATATCGCAAAGCGGGGCGATAACTACGCCTTCGATTTGAGTTTCACCGGCGCCAATAATCTGTTGCAGGGACAGGGCCCGACGCCGGTGCAGGAGCTGGCGATTAGCCGATCGCTTGTCTTCACGAGCCCGCAGAATTTTCGAGATCAGCTCGAATTCGTAACGCTGAACGGGTCCTATGATTTTACGGATGCGCTCAAACTCCAGTCGAACGCCTATTATCGCGAATTCCGCCAGACCATCGCCAACGGCAACACGACAAATTACGCCTCTTGCGCAAATAGCGCCGGGCTGTGCGACGGGAATGGCTCCCCCGCCATCGGCCCCGGCGGAGCGCAGCTTCCCGATATTTCGAACGGTGGAACGATACCGATCGGCGAGAACGATCAAAACGCGACCCGCACGGCAGGCCTCGGCGGCTCCCTGCAAGCCACTTACACCGCGCCGTTATTGGGCCGGGAAAATCACCTGGCAGCCGGAATCAGTATCGATCACGCGTCCACGAATTACCAAGCCTTGGCGGAAATTGGCTATGTCACGCCGCAATTGGTCGTCACCTCATCCGGGCTATTCGTGGATGAACCGGATACCGCGGACGGCCCCGTCAATCTGCGAACGATAAACAATCACTACGGAATCTACGCCACCGACACGTTCAATATCACCCCCGATCTGGCGGTCACCGCGAGCGGGCGATACAATATCGCGCAAGTTCATCTCATGGATCAGTTGGGAACGGCGCTGGATGGGGCCGCGCAATATACGCGCTTTAACCCAGCGATCGGCGCGACCTACAAGGCGCTGCCGAACGTCACGATCTACGGCGGCTATTCGGAAGCGAACCGCGCGCCGACAGCCGGCGAACTTGCGTGCTCAAATCCGCTGCAGCCCTGCATTCTGCCGGCGTTTTTGTCATCCGACCCGCCCAATCTGAAACAGGTTATCGCCCATACATTCGAAATTGGAACCAGAGGGAATTTTGGCGTGCCCGCGTTGGCGCCCGGCCGCTTCACATGGAAAATCGGTCTGTACCGAACGGATTTGGACGATGACATCATCTCGGTCACAACGCCGCTCAGCATCAATCAAGGATACTTCCAGAATGCCGGTAAGACACGCCGCCAGGGCCTCGACGCCAGCGTCAACTATCGCGATGCGTCCTGGTCGCTCTACGCCGATTACAGTTTGGTCCACGCGACGTTCCAATCTCCGCTGCAACTGAGTTCCGCATCGCCGGCGGCCGACGTTAACGGCAATATTCAAGTTAAACCCGGCGACCGCCTGCCTGGAATCCCTGAGAACCGGATCAAGATCGGCGCGGATTACCAAATAAGCGGCGCGTTGAGCCTGGGGGGCGCGTTGAACTATGTCGGCTCGCAATATTACGCCAACGATCAGTCCAACCAAGAGCCCAGGCTTCCCGGCCACGTGGTTGTGAATTTCCATACCCGTTACGCGATCAACGAAAGTTTCGTTATCTTCGGGGAGCTGGATAACGCGTTCAACGCGCATTACGGGACCTACGCCATCTTCGGGGACCCGACCGGAATCAACGCGCCTGGCGTCCCCACCAACGGAACCGGGGTCGATCCCCGATTTATCAGCCCGGCGCCGGCTATCGGTCTCATCGCGGGTATACGGGTAAAGCTCTAGAAGCTATTGCGACTCATTATCATTTGCACTACTAAGGCTCGAAAGCCTCAGTGGAGCGATAGCGCAATGCCTCCGTCCGACGATTTCCGCAGCGTTACAAACCTATCTCGCTCCGAACGCATCCTTCTTTGGGCCATGCGCGCCTGGGTTGTCGGCATCACCGAAAAAATTCCCGTCGAGGAGCAAATTCAGGATGCGTTCAATCGGGTCGGCGCGCCCGACGCCACCGGGCAGCTCTGCGCGTTCATGTGGATATTGAGCCATGGCGCTAATCGGAAGCTAAACGTTGATTGCGTCTGTAACGCCAACATCAGCGGCGACGAACGCTCATTGCTCGACATCATGGCGCTAACCCAATCCGGTCGGACTTTCGAGGCGCTCATCCTCATGAGGTCGATGGTCCGTCGGGAAACAGCCATGGCGGCATCCGAATGCCTGACCAAGGTCATGAGCGCCCTTGCCGCCGCCGGTTTCGTATTGCGCGTGAGGAGCCTAGAGACGGGGCGCTATATTCTGCCCTGCCAGACCGAGCAAGACGACTGCATCAGGATGCTGCACTGAACCCTGAAAATAGTTACGGAAATCAAACGCGACAGCGCCGGAACTTCACCTCTCGCGCGTATTGCATATGAGATGTTCTGTCGACGGTCAGTCCATCTGGTCGGACCCGCTCATTATCCCTCGCGGGGACGACGACACACTTGGGCCGCCCTAGGGCGGCCCTTTTTATTTCAGCCCGCGACGACCCTAGACCAGCCTGCTTTGATGCATCGCGGCCTCGATGAACGACGCGAAGAGCGGGTGCGGCGCGAAGGGTTTGGATTTCAGCTCCGGATGGAACTGTACACCAACGAACCAGGGATGCGCCGGAATTTCAACGATCTCGGGCAGTTGCCCATCCGGCGACACGCCGGAAAACCTCAAGCCCGAATCCTCTAGCGCCGAGCGGTAGCCGATATTCACCTCATAGCGGTGGCGATGCCGCTCCGAAATCTCGGCCTCGCCATAGATGGCGCGCGCCTTGCTGTCCTCGGCCAACATGCAGGGATAGGCGCCAAGCCGCATCGTGCCGCCAAGATCGCCACTGGCGCGCCGCTGCTCCAGCGCGTTGCCGCGCATCCATTCGGTCATCAGCCCAACGATGGGATGTTCGCACGGCCCGAACTCGCTCGACCCGGCGCCCTCGAGCCCCGCCATGTGACGGGCTGCCTCGATTACCGCCATTTGCATGCCGAAACAGATCCCAAGAAACGGAACCGAGCGCTCACGCGCGAACTGGGCCGCCCGAATCATTCCCTCGGTGCCGCGCGTGCCAAAGCCCCCCGGCACCAGGATGGCGTGGGCGCTTTCAAGCGGGTGCAGCACGCCGGTTGGATAATCCGACCGCTCGAAAATCTCGCTATCCAGCCATTGAAGGTTGACCTTTACGTTGTTGGCGATGCCGCCATGGGTCAACGCCTCGGCCAGGGATTTATAGCTGTCCAGCAACGACACATATTTGCCGACGATCGCGATCGTCACCTCGCCCTCGGGATGGCGCACCCGTTCCACCACGGCGCGCCAGCGCGTCAGGTCCGGGGCGGGCGAGGCGACGCCGAAATAGGCCAGCACCTGATCGTCGAACCCTTGTTCATGATACGAGATGGGTACTTCATAAATCGTCGCCGCGTCCAAGGCCGCGATCACCCGTTCAGGTAAGATGTTGCAGAATAGCGCGATCTTTCGGCGTTGGTCGGCCGGGATCGGCTGGTCGCAGCGGCAAAGCAGCATCGCCGGCTGGATGCCGACCGACAGCAGTTCCTTGACCGAATGCTGAGTGGGCTTGGTCTTGAGTTCGCCAGCGGCAGGCAAATACGGCACCAGCGTAACATGGATGAAAAGCGCGCGCTGTGACCCAACTTCGTTGCCGAACTGGCGTATCGCCTCCAGGAACGGCAAGCTCTCAATGTCGCCGACCGTGCCGCCGATTTCGCAGAGAATAAAATCCGTATCACCCAGATCGGCGCCGATGAAGGCTTTTATCTCATCGGTCACGTGCGGGATGACCTGGACGGTCGCCCCAAGATAATCGCCGCGCCGCTCTTTCGTCAGGATATCCGAATAGATGC
>CAJCJC010000370.1 GCA_903970575.1 Alphaproteobacteria bacterium | reverse complement strand
GCCGTGCTCCGCACCGACGGGGAGCTGTTCGTGCTGGACCGCGCGACCGGCAAGCCCTTGATCCCCATAGAGGAGCGGCCGGTTCCCCAGAACGCCCGCCTCGCCACATCGCCAACCCAGCCTTATTCCGTCGGCGTCGATAAGGTTGGGCCGAACTGCGTGCCGTCGGAGTTGATCCCGGCCGGCTTCAAGGCCGGCTGCTATTGGGAGCCGGTGGATTATACTGACCCCAACACTGTCTTCCCCACCTCCACCCGCTTCGCGCCCATGTCCTACAGCCCGCTCACCGGCGATCTCTACGTGTCGGGCATGGTCGGCGGCCATTGGATAAGGCGCGGCGACGATCCCTATTTCTTCACCCTGCCGACCGTGCCGGGTATGAAGGATTACGGGCTCTTGGTCGCGCTGGACGGGCGCACCGGCACGCAGGTCTGGGAGAAGAAGACGCCCTATCCCATCGCCTTCGGCAGCGGCACGACCGCGACGGCGGGCGGCCTCTTGTTCCACGGCGAACCCGATGGCGAATTCCAGGCGTTCGACGCCACGACCGGCGCGATGCTGTGGAAATTCCAGACCGGTGGGGAGGCGACGGCGCCTGTCATCGCCTATGCTATCGACGGGAAGCAATATGTCGCCACCATCGCCGGAAGCCATGTCTGGAGCTTCGCGCTCGGCGGATCGGTCGCGCCGCTGCCCGCGCCGCCGACGCCGGAGACCGAAACCAGCTTCGCCGGCCGCGTCGTCTCGACCGAAAAGGTGGCGATGGGCGCGACGGTGGAGAGCATTGGCGTGATCCGCGCGTCCAAATTCACCGACGAATACGTGTTCCAGCCCGTACGAGTAAAAGTGAAGTCGGGCGGCGCGATCACCTGGACCAATACCGGAAAGGAGCCGCATGACGCCACGGCCGAGGATGGTTCCTGGACCACCGGACAGGTCGCGCCCGGCGCGTCCGCCACCGTCACATTCACGAAACCCGGAACCTATACCTACAGCGACAAGAGCCACCCCTGGGTCTACGGCCAGGTGACGGTGGAGTAGAACGCGCTTAAGCAAAGCTTAGTAATAAGCGCTTTATTTGAAAATTTGTCATTTCCAATTTGCTCGATTGAACCGCCAAGGCGCAAAGACACAAAGTCTAAAAAAGTTCTTTCCTCGGAGCGCGTTTAATTATTACCGAGAAATAAATTCCTAAACTTGGCGTCTTTGTGTCTTTGTGGTTAAATTCGTTTGACGCTCGCGTCCATAACTCATCCTGGCAGTACGACGCGGTTATTTCTGGGCGGCGCCTCAGGGATGGTCATCCTTCAGCTTCGCCAGCCCCAGCAGGGCTGGGTTGCCGTGGATTATGACGTAGGTCGGGATCGCGGCCATATACGGTTTGAACCGGCCTTTGCTCTCGAAACGGGCGCGGAAATGGGAACGTGCGAAGCGGTCGCCCAAATGGGGGACGATGCCGCCCGCGATATACACGCCGCCCCGCGCGCCCACCGTCAGCGCCAGATTGCCCGCGACATTGCCCAGCATGCCGCAAAACATATCGACGGCCTCCCGGCAATGCGGGTCTGTGGCGTACATCGTCTCGTCGGTAATTTGCGAGGGCTTGTAGGAACCGAAGCGCGCGCCATCCATTTCGCAGAGCGCCTCATAGAGGTGAACCAGACCGTCGCCCGACAGCAATCTTTCAGCCGATACATGGTCGTAGCGGCGGCGAAGAAGCGTCAGCAACGCGCTTTCCCGATCGTTCTCGGGCGCCAGGGTTACGTGGCCGCCTTCGCCCGCCAGGATGGTCCAGCCGCCCGAATTGTCCGGGGCCAGCGTGCCGACGCCAAGCCCGGTGCCGGGGCCGATGGCGGCCTTTGGGAAGCCCTTTTCCGCCGCGCCGCCGCCGATCTTTGTCAGGTCGTCGTCCGCGATATAGGGCAGCGCCAGCGCGATCCCCGCGAAGTCATTGTAAACGCGCAGCGTATCGAACCCGAAAAGCCGTTTCAGCGCGGATTGGCTGAAACTCCAATTATGGTTCGTGATCTTCACATCGTCACCCGCGACGGGGCCTGCTACCGCGAAGGCGGCGTCGTGAACGACCACGGATGGCGCCAGCGTCTCCAGATACGCGGTGATCGCGGATTCGAAGGATGGATGATCGATCGTGGAGATATTCGTCGGCGCGTTATATCGGCCGTCACGCGCTATCGCGAAACGGGCGTTCGTGCCGCCGATATCGCCGATGAGCCGTGGCTTTTCAGTCATCCGTCATATTTCGGGACGCTATGCCCCAAGGGCAAGTGCCGGCCGGCTTCTAATGTCGATGTTATATTTACTGATGCGTTGCGGCGGAAACCGGCCGCGGCGCCCGCTCCATCGCGGGCAGAATAGGATCGATCAGCTGCCCGAACATCCCCGGCGAAATCGGCGCGTCGATGCCATATTCCGTGGGCCAGGCCCGCTTCGGCAGATACAGCGTGCCGAACATCCAATCGACCACCGGAAACAACGGGGCGAAATTCTTGTCCCGATTCTGGTCGTTCGTATGGTGCCAATGGTGAAACGCCGGCGTCGACACCAGCCATTCCAGCCAACCGAAGCGCCATTTGAGATTGGAGTGGATGAAGAACCCCCAGCCGACGCCGATCACGACGAGCGCGAACGGCGTGGCGCTTGCGACCGATCCCACGAGACCCAGGATATAAAGCGGCGCGTATCCGCACAGCCGCGTGAATGCGAGATCGAACGGATGGGCGCGTGTATTGATCAGCCAGTCGATCTCCTCCGCGCTGTGATG
>CAJCJC010000369.1 GCA_903970575.1 Alphaproteobacteria bacterium | reverse complement strand
AGAAACGGCATGTGCTTTTGGTTATGAATTAATAATATGCCAACTATCGCGTTCGTCGATGGAATTGCGATTATCCTTTTCTGGAACGATCATGATCCACCGCATTTTCATGCTGAGTCAGGCGACTTCAAAGTTAGGATTTTGATAGCTGACGCCTCGCTGATTGACTTTAAGGGGACCATCAGGCCCAAGGATTGGCGTGTGTTGCGGGAATGGACACTCAAGCATCGCGACGTTCTCCTGGAAAACTGGTATCGTGTCCGGGGTGGTAAGCTGCCGAGCAAGATCGAGGAATAAGTCTTGGAAGAGATCGTTCACATCGAGCCGAAAGCGGACTTAACTGTTAAGATCGTCTGGTCGGACAACCGCGAAGCATTTGTCGACTTCGCGCCGATAATTAACCGGTCGCCGCTTTTTAACCCGATGCGGGATGCGCAATTTTTTGTCCATAACGCCCGCATAACCCACACTGGGAGCGCCGTCGCCTGGTCAGACCTGCTTGAGTTCTCCTCGGACGGACTGCGCTATGACGCGTTTCCAGAGGAATATCAACGAGATTTCGGGGATGCTGCGGCTGAGTGACCGAGGCGCTAAAGGGGGCGATTGGCGGTCGCTGTGTTATCTAAGGCATTTAGGGCGGTATAAGCACTGAGTTGGGTCTTGAGGCCATCGATATCGCCGAGAACCCATAATTTAGTTATTTGGCGGCGGTCGGTTGTAAAGAACGCGGCGGCATCCCAACCCATCCGCCTCCCTGTAGCCGGCATCCCGAAAAAAATACCCCTGTGGATACCACTGAAGCGCATCCGCGCCACGGCGCGATCGTTGGCTTGTATCAAATCATGGATTTCGCAATGGTATTCACCAAGCGTGGCATGAACCGATCGGAAATAATCCATAAATGCGCCCGGCCCGACGCGGATGGATCCGAGCGAGCCCTTAAACTCAAATTGATCATGCAAGATTTCGAACAGGACAGATTCATTCTGCTCGTTCCAGCCTTGGTGGTAGAAGGTTTCGACAAGTCGACGTGCAGAGATATCCGTTTGCCTTCTATCTAGTCGAACGACCTATGTACCGTCGATCCTCCTACGGGAGACTATAGCGCCAAGGTAGCGCAACCACGGAACGGTCAGTCGGTGTTTATAACCGGCCCAACCGGCTAAATCTCGCATGCGCGATTGATGGTGGGGTACGCGTTCGCTAACCCGCCCCACGGCGCGCGCTATTATTCGGCGCCGCGCATATAGGGCTCGACCGTTCCGTTCAGCTTGAGCGTGAGCGGTTTGCCCTTGCGGTCCATGGTTTTGCCGACGGCGACGCGGACCCAGCCTTCGCTGACGCAGTATTCCTCGACATTGGTCTTCTCCGCGCCGTTGAAGCGGATGCCGACGCCGCGTTCGAGCAGGGCGGCGTCGTGATAGGGGCTTTTGGGATCGGTCGCGAGGCGATCCGGCAGGGTTTCAGTCATTGGCTCGGGCCTGGAATGCAATAAGGATCAAAGGGTGACGGTTGATAGCGTCATGGCGCGGCCATGCCAACCCGGCCGCCCGAACGTCCAAGCAGGATGGGCGCGGTTTCGCGCATGAGCGACATCACGATTACGCCCAGGAGAGTGGCGCCGGTCAGGTAATAGGCAGGCCAAAGAACATCGCCCGTTTTCCTTATCATCCACGTCACCAACAGTTGCGCGGTCCCGTTGAAGATTGCGATCGAGATCGCATAGACGATGGCGAGCGAGGCGGAGCGAATATGTTTTGGGATCGCCTCGGTCAGACACACCAAGCTCACACCATTGCCGAGCGACGCAAGGCTGGTCAGAAGCGCCGTGACGCCGATCAGAACGGCGCCCGATCTGGCCCGGTCGATCCAGATAAAGCCGGGAATGATTAGAACGAGAAAAAGGACACGCGGCCAGATCATCAGCTTCTTGCGGCCGAACCTGTCCGACAAGGCGCCGCCGACCAGGGTAAAGACGAATCCGCAAACGCCCCAGGCGATGGCCCCGCCGAACGCCGCCTGCTGATCCATGCCGAGGATGGCGCGGGCATAGGTCGTCACATAATTGAAGATCGCGTAACAAATCGTTGTCGAGGCAAGCATGGGCACGGCGAGCATGAGGGCGCGGCGGTAATCGACCGACTCGCGAGTCGTTGGCGACTTGCGGCGATCAGCCGGCTCCAGCGTCTCAGGCAGGTCATTGCGGAGATACCAACCGAGCGGCAGCATCGCCGCGCCAAGCAGAAACGGTACGCGCCAGCCCCAGGAAGCGAGGCTCGCGGCGCTCAGCACGTTCGACAATCCAAAGCCAATCAGCCCGGCGGTGAGATTGGCCAGGCTCTGGCTGGCGTATTGCCAAGTTCCGAAAAAACCACGGCGCCCAGACGGCGCGGCCTCTATGAGGAAGGCCGTGGTCGGACCCACTTCGCCGCCGAGCGCGAAACCTTGAACAAGGCGCGACGCCAGGACAAGAATAGGGGCGGCGACGCCGATCCGGTCGAATGTCGGGGTTACGGCGAGCCCGAGCACCCCGATGCACATCAAGAAAAAGCTCAGCATCATCGCGGGTCGGCGACCAGCCCTATCGCCATAGGCCCCAATGACGATCGCCCCGATCGGGCGCCCGACAAAGCCGACGCCGAACGTGATCAGCGACAATATGAGAGTGTCGAACGGGGTGTGACCGGGGAAGAAGGCGTCGCCGATCTGTACCGCGAAGAAGGCATAGGCGGTGAAATCAAAAAATTCGAGCGCGTTCCCGGCGACGGCCGCCGCTGTATGTCGGCTAGAGAAGGCCGTCACGCTCATTCGCTGGCGGGAGCCGGAGCAACCGACGAGTCCTTGGAGGGGGTTTCAGGAACGCTCGACTCAGGCTTCGGTTCCGGTTGGCCGAGAAAAAAGAGGTTCCGCAGGAATCCAGGCGCGAAAATCGAGAGCGGGTT
>CAJCJC010000368.1 GCA_903970575.1 Alphaproteobacteria bacterium | reverse complement strand
GTGACGGAAAGGGCCGCGCATGAGCCCGCCCGGCCTCGTCATCGCCGCGCCCCGGTCCGGCAGCGGGAAGACGACCCTGACCCTCGGCCTGCTGCGCGCCTTCCGCCGCGCCGGGTTGGCGGTCGGCGGCGCCAAATGCGGCCCGGATTACATCGACCCCGCCTTCCACGAAGCCGCCTGCGGCCGGCCCAGCCTCAACCTCGATTCCTGGGCCATGCCGCCCGGCATGATCGCCGATCTCGCCGCCCGCTCCGGCGCCGGCTGCGACCTCGTAATTTGCGAGGCCCTCATGGGCCTGTTCGACGGCGTGCCCGGACAGCCCGGCCGCTCCGGCTCCTCGGCCGATGTCGCAGCCGCGCTCGGCTGGCCGGTCCTGCTGGTGGTGGACGCCAGCGGCCAGTCTCAATCCGCCGCCGCTATCGTCAAGGGCTGCGCGACCTACGATCCCAGAATCAGGATCGCCGGCGTGGTGCTGAACCGCCTGGGCAGCGCTCGCCACGCCAGGCTGGCCGGCGACGCCATCGCGGCGCTCGGAATCCCGGTGGTGGGCGCGCTCCCCCGCTCGGATTCGGTCGCCTTGCCGGAACGGCATCTGGGTCTGATCCAGGCCGGCGAGACCAGCGCGCTCGACGCCCGCCTCGACCGGATGGCCGATTTCGTCGCCGAACACGCAGATTTGGAGGCGATTCGCGCTTTGGCGTCGCCCGCCGAACCTCCGCTCGCCGAAATCTCCGACCACGCCATCCCCCCGCCGGGGCGGCGCATCGCCATCGCTCGGGATGCCGCGTTCTCCTTCCTCTACCCCCATCTTCTCCAATCCTGGCGCCGCGCCGGCGCCGAATTCCGTTTTTTTTCGCCTTTAGCCGATGAATCGCCGGACGCCGATTGCGACGCCGCCTGGCTCCCCGGCGGCTACCCTGAGCTGCACGCCGGCCGGCTCGCCGCGTCCCGCGTCTTTCGCGACGGCCTGCGCCGCTTCGCGCTCACGCGCCCCGTCCATGGTGAGTGCGGCGGCTATATGGCGCTCGGCCAATCCCTGACCGACGCTGACGGCGTCGCCCATGAAATGGTGGGCCTGCTCGGCGTCTCCACCAGTTTCGCCCGCCGCAAACCCCATCTGGGCTATCGCGAGGCGCGCCTCGCCGCCGATACGTGCCTCGGTCGCGCCGGATCGCGCCTCCGGGGGCATGAGTTTCATTACGCCGGCGTCGACAGCTTGGGCGGCGACGAACCCTTCGCCCATGTATCCGACGCCTATGGCGGCGAAGCCGCTCCAGCTGGCGGCCGTCGCGGCTTGGTGTCCGGCAGTTTTTTCCACGTCATCGCCGCCGCGCCATGACGGGTTCAAAGGTCTCTCCCATGGATAACGCCCCGGTGACCTTGTTCGTCTGCGTCTCGTGCAGAGAGGCGGATACCAACCCTGAAATCCGGCCCGGCCGCCTGTTGATGGATCGAATCGCCGCCGCCCTTGAAGCCACGTCGGAAACGAGGCTGGTCGCCAAGTCAGTCGAGTGCCTCTCCGTCTGCAAGCGCCCTTGCACCATCGCCCTCGCCGCCGAGTCCAAATGGACCTACGTGATCGGCGACCTCTCCCGCGACGTTCACGTCGACGAGATTGTCGCCGCCGCGCTGCGCTACCGCGAGAGCGAAACCGGCATCGTCCCCTGGCGCGAACGTCCCCAATCCTTCCGCAAAGGCGTCATTGCCCGCATCCCCCCGCTTAACAAATAACCACAGTCACCGACCCGATCGCCGGCGCCGGCGCCAGTAGGTCGACGGGCGCGCCGTTCAGCAGGGCGGATAGCACCTTGAGTGGGCCGCCATGCGACACCACCACGCAATCCCGACCCTTTTGCCTAAGATCGTCCGCGAACCCGCCAACCCGCGCCAGCAGCGCCGCCCCGGATTCTCCGCCGGGCGCCGCGAACTCCTCAGGCGCGGCGGCCCAACGATCCAGCGCGTCGCGTGGAATGTCATCCCACGCCTTGCCCTCCCAGTCCCCGAAATCCATCTCCAGCAGGCGCGAATCGACAATCACCTCCGCCGATAGAAATTCCGCGATCGCATCCGCCGCCGCCCAGCACCGTTTCGCCGGGCTGCTCCAGATCAGCCTCATGTCGGCAAGCGCCGTATGCGCCGCGAGCGACGGAATTTCCTCCAACCCCGCCGCCGTCAACGGAACATCCAGCCGACCATAACAAACCCCCGGCGCGATAAGCGGCGCCATATGCCGGATCAGCGCCACCTTCATTTCAGGGTCATCGGCAACCCTGCGACCATGAACATCACCCGGTCGGCCCCCGCCGCGATACGCTGGTTCAGCCGCCCCGCCTCATCGCGGAACGCCCGACCGAGCGGCGTTTCCGGCACGATGCCCAGCCCCACCTCGTTGCTCACCAAAATCGTCGGCGCCCTTCGCTCCGCCAGCGCCGCCTCCAAAGCCGCTGCCGCGCCCGCGACATCGTGCTCCCCCAGCATCAGATTGGTCAGCCACAGCGTCAGGCAATCGACCAGCGCTGGCGTCTCCGGCTCGTCCAGCAGCGCCCCCGCCAGGTCGAGCGGCGCCTCCACGGTCACCCATCCCGCATCCCGCCGCGCCCGATGCTCGGCGATCCGCGCCCGCATCTCATCGTCGAACGCCTGCGCCGTCGCGATATACCGCCAAGGTCCCGGCAACCGCGTCAGCAGCATCTCCCCATGCCGGCTCTTCCCCGACCGCGCCCCGCCGAGAATAAAGGTGATGGGATAGGGTTCGGAGATAGCTGCAACCTCGGGCGACGGGATAGGCCGCCATCATCGCGCCGCGCGTGCCGTTCCCGCAAGGCCATCGCCACCACCATCGAACGAACGGCCTTCACGTTTCATATCCCTCCCCGCGATGGGCTAGGGCATTCACACATCTCTGATTTTCGCTCGAAATTCGTCATGCGCGGGCTCGACCCGCGTATCCACGCGGCTCCGCGAGGGCAAATAGAAGATGTCTTCGCAGGCGGCTACGCGTAGGTACGCGGGTCAAGCCCGCGCATGACGAGCAATTTTGAGCTAAAACGATCTATGAATGCCGTAGCTCTCAATGGGGAACACGAGGGTGATGCCAGGGTCGATATCCGGCTCTTGCCTCCACGCATGCCAAACCGTCCCGCGCCCAAGGAGTGGACGCAGGCCGGCAAACCCAGCGGAGGCAATCGATCGAAACAACAATCAAAACGCCTAACCCCATCGCCTCATCCCGGCGGATCGCGCCCCCGGCCGCTTTGGCTATCACGCCCACGGGCCTTGGCGCGATTGGCCTTACGCGCCGCCCGCGCCAAGCGTCCACGTTTCCGCTTCTCGGCGCGGCCTGACGGAACCCTGGCGAATCCGCCGCGAGTCTCGCCGGATGAGCCATTGGGCTTCTCTACAGTCTTTGCTTTCGGCTCCGCTTTCCCGTCCGATGGCGGTTTCTTCGGCGGCTCGGTTTCCGTTTCCGTCGCGGTCTTCACCGCCGTCGCCTTGGGCGGCCGCTGCGCGAACGGGTCGTTTGGCGGCGCCTCGGCGCGCAGATCCTTGCGGATACGCGCCACCACCTCTTCCATCGGCCCGTACATATAGCCGCCATCGTTGCGAACGATGCCTGGGTCGCGCGGCTCGCGCCCAAAATTTCCGGGCTCAAGGCCTATCTCGTCGAAATCTCTTGGCGCGTCGGGGTCGCCGTCCCGGTCCGGGGCCGCGCGCAGGCCCAAAAGCTCCATCTCCAGCACGATCACTTGCCGCACCGCCCGCGTCGTCCGCCAGAACTCCATCGGCAGCCCGTCCTTGCCGGCCACGATTCGCGCTTCCTCGGCGCTCAGCGCCCCCTCGAAACAGAGCCCAATCCGCTCCGCCCCCTTAACCCCGATCGCCCGCAGCCGCCCCAGCTCTTCCAGCCGCGCCCACATAAACGCGCTCGTATCCGCCCCATCCATGGGGCTTCCGTATACTGGCGCGTCGATTAGTTCTCCATCCATTCAAAACTTATTAGGAACATAAATGGATCAAGTCAAGCGTTTGGTGAGACTTTTTTTATCTTTATCCGCTAAACCCGATTTCCCGCCCAGCTCAAACGGGAGCTGCGCGTCGACCAGAAATTTCACGTTCGGGAATTCATTCCGCCGCGATGACGACCGGATTGTCCATTAGCCGCGCGGCATAGGCCAGGCAGGCGCGGATGTCGTCCGCTTCAAGATCGGGGAAGTCCCGCAGCATTTCGGGTTCATCAACACCGTCCGCCAGCATCGTCAGAATATCGGCTACGCGTATCCGCATGCCGCGAACGCACGGACGCCCGTGGCATTGGTCCGGGCGGATCGTAATCCGTGAAAGCAGGTCAACCATTTCGAAAGTTTACGCATCTTCCTAGCCTTCCGCCAGTCTGGCCTTGGCCGAGGCAGGGCGCTAACACTAAGACCGCGCTGCGAACCATGCCCCAGGCCCCATGCCCCTATTCCGCACCCTCGAATCCCTCCGCGCGGCGTGCCTCGACCTGCCGCCGACGAATGACGCCGCCGGCGCGGCGGCCTGGGATCGTCAGGCGACCCTCACCAAACCCCCCGGCAGCCTCGGTCGCCTGGAGGAGCTGGCGGCGTGGCTGGCCGGTTGGCAGGGGCGGACGAGCCCGGGTCTCGAACGGGTTGAAATGCTTG
>CAJCJC010000367.1 GCA_903970575.1 Alphaproteobacteria bacterium | reverse complement strand
GCCCACGTCGATGATCGGCGACGCCCGATCGACGCCAAGCCGATCGAGCAGAGCGAGCGAGGGGGCTGGGTTCTCCTGAAACCAGCTGACCTCGTCCTCGCCTTTGGTGGCGTACACGTTTTCCCAGTGACTCTGTTGGATCGACATCGTGACGACGGCCTCCTGAATTTAACGGCTATCGCCGCGCCGGTTCCAAAATCGGGAAATATCCGCTAAAACGCGCGCATGTCAGAGGAAATCTACGCGCGTCTGCGCGAACACGGAATAACGCTGCCCATGCCGGCCGCGCCCGCCGCCAATTACGTCCCCTTCGCCTTGGCGGGGGGATTGCTGACCATATCGGGGCAGTTGCCGATCGAAAACGGCGCGCTCGCGGTCACCGGCAAGCTCGGTGGCGGCGTATCGCTGGAGGATGGGCAGCGCGGGGCCAAACTATGCGCCATCAATATCCTGGCGCAGGCTCAGGCGGCCCTGGGAGACCTCGGCCGCATCCAACGCTGCGTCCGGCTGGGCGGGTTCGTCGCCTCCACGCCGGATTTCACCGATCAGCACAAGGTGGTGAACGGCGCATCCGATCTGATCGCCGCGATCCTGGGAGATGCCGGCAAGCATGCGCGCGCCGCGGTCGGGGTCGCCGCCCTGCCGATGGACGCGGCCGTCGAGGTCGAGGCGCTGTTCGCGGTCTCGTAGCGGCGGCATTGCCTAATCTTGCCTGACCCTCCATCTTTGGGGGGTCAGGAACCCATGCCGCCAATGCCCGATTCAACCGAGGTCAGCCTTCGCGTCGAAACCGACATTACCGCCATTCCGGCGGCCGAATGGAATGCCTGCGCCGGAACCGATAACCCCTTCGTCAGCCACGAATTTCTGGCCGCGATGGAGGAAAGCGGGTCCGCCAAGGCCAAGACCGGCTGGCTGCCGCAGCATCTCATTATGGAAAGTTCCGACGCCGGCATCCTCGGCATAGTCCCGGCCTACGTGAAATCTCATTCCTATGGCGAATATGTTTTCGACCATGGCTGGGCCCAGGCGATCGAGCGCGCGGGCGGGCGATATTATCCCAAGCTTCAGGTATCGGTCCCCTTCACCCCGGCCACCGGCCCGCGCCTGCTGGTGCGCCAGGGCGCCGATGACGCCGCCATTCGGAAAACGCTGATTTCAGGGCTCAAGACCGTATCCGACAATCGCGGCCTGTCCTCGGTTCACGCCACCTTCCTTCAGGCCGAGGACCGCGCGGCGTTCGAGCGCGCGGGCTGGCTCATCCGCATCGGCTGTCAGTATCACTGGCGGAACGAAAACTACGGCTGCTTCGACGATTTCCTGGGCGCGCTGTCATCGCGCAAGCGCAAGGGCATCCGCAAGGAACGGCAGGAAGTGGCCGATTCGGGCATTGAGATGGTGACGCTGAGCGGCGGCGATCTGAAGCCCGAGCACTGGGACGTATTCTACCGCTTTTACATCGACACCGCGGACCGGAAATGGGGCACGCCCTATCTGACGCCGGATTTCTTCCGCCGCATCGGCCGAACGATGGCCGACCGGATCGTCCTCATCATGGCGCGATACCAGGGCAAATGGGTCGCGGGCGCGCTGAACCTACTGGGCGAGGGCGCCCTGTACGGCCGCAACTGGGGCTGCGCGGCCGATTTCCCCTTCCTCCATTTCGAGACCTGCTATTATCAGGCGATCGATTTCGCCATCCGGCACAAACTGGCGCGGGTAGAGGCAGGCGCGCAGGGCGAACATAAAATTCAGCGCGGCTATCTACCGGTCGAAATGGCGAGCGCGCACTGGATTCACCACCCGGCGCTCAGCAACGCGGTCTCCGATTTCCTGGTCCACGAACGGGACGCGATGCGCAGGCAGATGGCCGCCCTCGCGGAGCATTCGCCGTTCAGGCAAGGATAATCAATGGTTTGCGTTGTGTTTCACGTGAAACGCTTCGGGAACTCTGTTTGAAGTCAACGCCTTCGCCTGTGCAAGGAAGGGCGGCCGGCGCGCGTTTTCACCCCGCCAAACGCGCCAAATCGCCGTGCGGTCACCGCGGCCAAGACCGTCGCCGGACGGTTTCCTGACCGCGATCGCGACGTCCCGAGGCCGTCGCCAAAGGAAGGACGGCCCCGTTTTCCTGACTCATTCTAGCCGCGGTTCACTCGGGCCGAAACCGCGCGCCGACTTCCAACCCAAATGCGTAGCGCCAAAGGCCACCGGATATTTTAGCCCATAGCCTAAAAATCGGTCGAAACCGATATGCGCGGCCCAGATCGCGGCGAGCGAATACATCGGCGGCGTCGACAGCATGAAACCGACCAGCGCGAGAAGCGCCGGCGCGATATAGGTGTGGCCCGCATTGTAAAGTCGGGCTCCGATCCGGGGGTTGATGAGGTAACCGGCCATGCTGACATCGGGGACGAGGAACAGAAGGGCGAACATGAACCATGTTCCGCCAAAATAACGGTACGCCAAAACCGCGAGCGTCAATTCGACGATAGCTTCCGCGCGCAAGAGCATGGGAACGGACTCGGTTCCTGCGACTGGCATTTGGCGAATTTCAGCGTGCTCGGTTTGCAAATCGTTGGAAAAAGCGGCGATCATCGTGGGTCTCCTTGGTTGGAACCCAGACATTATCGTCCGTGAGCGGCATGAACGATATTGTAAAAATTCTGTCTCCTGCTGTACGATAATGTATGAGCATGCAAAATATTGACTGGGCTCTTTGGCGGTCGTTCCTGGCGATTCTGCGCGAGAGCAGCCTGTCGGGCGCGGCCAGGGCGCTGGACGTCGCGCATCCGACCGTTCGCCGCCATCTGGACGAGCTTGAAGCCAGGCTCGGCGCGCCTCTGTTCGTGCGCTCGCCATCTGGATTGGTGGCGACGGATTTGGCGCTGAGCCTGCGCGAGGCCGCGCAAACCATGGAGTCCGCGGCTTACCTGCTCCTGCGCGCCGCCTCGGCCGAGTCAGGCGCGGTCGCTGGCGCCGTGCGCATCGCCGCGAGCGAAATCATCGGCGTCGAGGTTTTGCCGCCGATTCTGTCCGCCTTGAAGGCGCGGCATCCCGGCCTGTCGTTCGAACTCACACTCGGCAACAGCATCGAGGACGTGCTGCGGCACGATGCCGATATCGCAGTGCGGATGACCCGGCCGGCGCAGGAGGGCCTGGTGGCGCGCAAGCTCGGGCTCGTCCCGCTGGGGCTCTACGCCCATGAATCATGGATCGCGCGGCATGGCGAGCCGGTCAGCCTGGTCGACCTGATCGGCTCGGGCTTTTTGATCGGTTACGATCGGGACCCGGGGATCATCCGGGCGCTCGCGGCCCTCGGCTTGCATGCCGCGCCAACCGATTTCGGCTTCCGCTCCGACAGCGATCTTGCGCAGCTTGCGGCATTGCGGTCCGGACTTGGCGTTGGCCTCTGTCAACACTCCATCGCGGCCCGCGACCCAAAGCTTAGGCGGGTGCTTCCCGCCTTCACCCACGCATTGGAGATGTGGCTGGTAACCCATCCCAATCTGCGAGACGCCCGCCGCGTTCGCGCGACATTGGATGGATTGGCCGCCGGGCTGACCGACTATATCGATGCGCCGGCGCATAATCCTTGATATTCGCGGCCCGAGCGCACGCTCCAATCTCCCTCCACCGTCCTAGAATATCGGTGACAGTTTACTATTTCAAATCGTAATGCCTCGTTGGAGTGAACCCCTATGGTGAGACAGAGAAATAAGGGACAGTTCTCAGAAATGAGAACATATGTCCGATAGGAACGGCGGAGTTTCAGGCGAGATTTCACGCTGGAATTAATTCGCTTTCACCGATTTCTGCCCCGCACTGGTCAGTGTTCTCGATCCAGCCGCGCCATCTCCGTATTCGCGCCGGCATATTCTATAAAGCTCCTGTCGCACTCGTCACTGGCTCGATGAAACAATTTCTGAGCTTCGGCCTTATCATTTGACGTCAATGCCAGTTCACCCCTGTAAAAGTCTGCCTCGCATTCCTGATCTCGTCGCGTTCTGGCGTTCTCCTTGACCACGGCGTCGGCCACGAACGCAGCGTTTTCTTTGCCCAGATAAAGCTGGACGATAGGCCCCGGCCATACTTCTAAATCAAGATTCTTGGCGCGTTCCGATAGCTCGGTTGCGCCATCTTTAGCTTCCCGAGACAAAGCCAGGTTGAGCCAAAGCACGGCATAACTGTTTTTCGGGTTTGGGATCGTGTCCCGCCGCGTGGTGTAACATCGGCTTGGTCACTGCGTTCTCCGGCCAGTCTGGCCGGGATTATCAAGCGGCCACGGCTGGCAGCATGATGGTTTGATCATCGCCGAGTTTGGCGATGGTTTCCAGGGTCATGTATCGTCCGCGCTGGACGGCCCATTCGTC
>CAJCJC010000366.1 GCA_903970575.1 Alphaproteobacteria bacterium | reverse complement strand
GAAGGGGACGTATCAGCACAACGTGCCGCCGCAAATTCGGGTGATGGATTGAGGGTTAATAAATGCTCAGGTCACCCATTCTCATGACGCTATTACTTCAGCGTCGCGGATGAACTTCTAAAACTCACTCGGGCGGACATTTGAACGATTCTGAAAGAGCTGTCGCAACGAGAGAAGCGGCGCCAAACTCGCGCTTCTCCGGATGATTGAATAGCCATTTGATTGCCACTTCGCGCACCTGTTGCTGCGTGGTGCCTCCGTAGAAGCAGGCGCGGAGGCCAAAAACTGGGTATTTGCTTCCCATAGTATCAGCGACTGAAGTTATGAAACCCTCGCAATATGAGTGCTGAAATGAAAGCTTCGCAGATTTTGTACAGTACTGAAAAAGCTCATTGCCTGAAACAAAAACATAGTCTGCTTTTGATGCATGAATATTTGAAAATGTTGATAAAATTAATGTAGCCAACAAAATAATGATGTATCTCATCTTCGTCTCCAGAGGCAAACCAATTTATCCTTCTAGTAAGGCATCACATAAAAAATCCGTCAAATTAACTTTTCTTCATTCTTCGAAAGTAAGGGATAATTCCGGTGGGCTTCCGCCGCTTCGGTCGGGCGGAGGGCGAGCGGGCGGCTAATAGTTTTCTCCCGCGTTCGATCATGCGGCTGGCGGCAAAATCCTTGACCCGGCCCTCGACCATATCATTAAGACCTTTGTCGATATCGGCCTTAAGCGCGGCCAACTCATGCGATTCCAGGGCGCGCTTGGTCTTCCAGTCGCGCACTGCTTCACGCACCACCTCGCGGGTCGAGGCGTAATCGCCGGAGTCCTCGATCGCATCCTCCCCTACCACCGCCCCATCCGCCTGTTCCAGGCGAACAGCAAATCCGCGAATGCATCATACGCCATACGCGCCGCCTGCCGCACGCCGGGTAATCCTATCAACCATCCAAGCCACCCGTCCCCCGGCGTCCGAGCCCAGATCGCGGCCGCGCAATCCGCCCCTACATAAAGGCGCCCCTGCGTATCCACCCCGTGCAGCCGGCGACGGACATCGTCGATTGTCGCGCCGAAATGAGCCAGGGCGTCGGGCTCGAGGTTGATGTCGCGGAATGTGATCGCGCCGGCCCGCGCCGCGCGGACGAGGCGGCTGCGCTGCCAATCGATGCCGGCGTTGCAGACCGGACATTTGGTGTTGTACCAGACGGTAAGGGGCGGCCGCGTCATGCGCGTCATTATCGGCGAAGAGGCAACCACCTCCAATGGCCATCCGCAAGTATTTCGGAACCACCACGGCGATGATCGCCGGCGCCGTCCCGTTCGTCGGGCTGATGGTGCTGGCGCATATCGAGCAGTCGCGCTCGGCGGCAGATCTGGCGCTCGCGGACCGATGCGTGGATTGGGCGCATGAACCCAAGGATCGGCAAGCGGCCGATGGCCCCGATCTCGCCGCCCGCTGCGAACGGTATTTCCGTGTGCGCTCAGCCGACAATGCCGATGAGGATGACCGCCGCTGGGCGGCGCGCGCTCCCCATTAATTATGGGCCAAATCTCGGTTGCGCCCAGACATCCGCTGTGCGCTAATCAATTCAACTAATAGCCGTTCGTCGGCGCGAGTTAGGGGAAGATCGATGGCGCGGCTGGCCCAGGGAAATGAATCCGGATTGTTCCGGGCGGTCAGGCTGTTCGTCCTGATGGCGGGCGGGGTGCTCGCGGGCGCCGTTCAGCTCGCGATACTGCCGGCGATGACGCAAATGGCGGCGCATTTCTCCGAAAATGGCGGGGATGGCGCGTTCATCGCGCAGAACGTGACAACCATCGCCGCGCCGGTGATGGCGTTCGGGGCGCCGCTTATCGGCTGGCTTGCCGGCATTCTGGGAAAAAGGAAAGTGCTGCTGGCGGCGGCCGTTATTTATGGCGCGGCAGGGATCGCCGGCGCGGCGGCGCCCGATCTGTGGACGCTCCTGGCATCCCGCTTGATACTCGGATTGGCGGCGGCGGGCTATGTCACCATCGCGGTCGCCCTGGTGGGCGATTATTACGCCGGCGAGGCGCGCGACAAGCTAATCGGCTGGTTCTCCGTGGTCGGCGGTGGCGGCACCATGCTGGTGCTGTTCGCGGCGGGTAAGCTGACGGAGTTCGGTGGGTGGCACGCGCCGTTCTTCCTCTATTTGGCCGGCTTCCCGCTGGCTATCCTCGCCTTCTTCACCGTCTTCGAGGTCCCGCGCGCGGCGGCGGCTTCTGTCGCGAGCGCGCGGTCGGATTCGGTGCGCGGCGCCGCCGGCATTTTCGTTCTGGTCATCCTGATCAGCATCGTCATGTATGCCGTCACCATCCAGGGTACGTTCCTGATGGCGTCGGAAGGCATCGTCAATCCGTCGACCCAATCCAATATTCTGCTGTTGGCGACGGTCGGCAGCATGGCTGGCGCCTATCTGTTCGGTCTCATTCGGCCAAGACTGGGATTCCATCTGGTGCTGGCGCTGGTGTGGGCCGCGCTCGCGATCGGCACGATCGGATTCGCTTCCACGCCGAACGTCTTCCTGCTGGCCCTTTTCGCCGGGTTAGCCGGCATGGGCAGCGGCCTTATGCAGCCGCTGACGCAAAGCGCCGTTCTTAATATCCTGTCGCCAGCCGCGGCGGCGAGGGGCGTGGGCCTGGCCGTCGGCTGTATCTTCCTGGGGCAATTTCTCAACCCCTACGTGCTGAGTCCGCTTAGGGCCGCGTTCGGCGTTCAGGGCGCCTTTGTGGCGGCCGGCGCCGCCGCGGCCTTGGGCGCGGCCCTCGCCGTGATCTGGCGCTTGAGGATCGGCCTTCGGCCGGCGCGGGCGGGGCTTTAGTAGATAGGCCGCCATTGCGGGCGCCGCGGGATCGTCAAGGCCGACGATGGGTTCTATACTGAACCCGTGGTCCTTATGCCTTCGATTCAGCCGGGCAGTGTCAATGCAAAACACCGACAACCAAATGTTCGAGACGGACGATATTCTGGCCGTCCTCGATCACGCCGCCCACTGGCTCGATGCGGGTCAGCGCGTGGCGCTCGCCACGGTGGTGCAAACCTGGGGCTCGTCGCCCCGGCCGGTCGGCTCGCAAATGGCGATCGCGGAGGATGGCGCGTTTGAAGGCTCGGTCAGCGGCGGCTGCGTCGAAGGCGCGGTCATCGAAACCGGGCGTGAGGTCATGCTGGACGGCAAACCCCGCCTGCTGACGTTCGGCGTGACCGATGACGATGCCTGGGCCGTCGGACTCGCCTGCGGCGGCACGATCCAGATCTTCGTCGAACCTGTCTTAGACGATGAGGCGCTGTCCCAATGAATCGGGCGACACTCGATGCCATCCGCGCCGCGAGGCGCTCGCGCCAGGAGATCGCGCTCGTGACCGATCTGGCCACCGGCGATCAGCATTTCACCGACGCCACGTTCGATCGCAGCCAGATCGAGATGGCGGACGCGGTAACGAGCTTTGTCCATGTCTTTCGGCCGACTTTGCGGCTGATCGTGGTTGGCGCCGTGCATATCGCGCAAAAGCTCGTGCCGCTGGCGCGTCTCGCCGATTTCGCGGTCAGCGTGGTCGACCCGCGCGAATCCTTTGCAAGCTCGGGGCGCTTCCCGGATGTCGGCCTCGCCCATGCGTGGCCCGATCGCGCGGTGACCGATCTCGCGCCCGATTCCGCGACGGCGGTCGTAACCCTGTCGCATGACCCAAAGCTCGACGATCCCGCGCTCATATCCGCCCTGCGCTCGCCGGCCTTTTATATCGGCGCGCTGGGCAGCCGGAAAACCCATGCGCGTCGGCTCGACCGGCTGCGTGAGGCTGGCTTCGCCGATGCCGATCTGACCCGCATCCATGCGCCCGTTGGCCTCTCCATCGCCGCGGTCTCGCCGGGCGAGATCGCGGTCTCGATCATGGCCGAGATTATCGCCACCCGACACGGGCGGGTGCTGAAAACGGTCGATTCTTGAAATTCGGGCCGGCCCCGCTCGATAGCGCGGAAGACGCCATCCTGGCCCATGCGGTCAGATGCGGAGGGCGGATATTCAAGAAAGGCCAAATTCTGGGCGCCGCCGAAATCGCCGTCATGGCGCAATTCGGCGTTGCGTCGGTCACCGTCGCCCGGCTGGAGGAAGGCGATGTCGCCGAGAACGACGCGGCGATGCGCCTCGCCGAGGGCTTGCGCGGGCAGGGGGTGATCGCTGCCCCGGCGGACACCGGTAGGGTGAACCTGCTGGCGGCGCATGATGGTCTCGCAATTATAGGCGCCGCGCCGGTGGACGCCCTGAACCGGATTACCGAGGATGTGACGGTCGCGACCTTGCCCAATCTCGCGCCGGTATCGGCAGGCCAAGTCATCGCCACCGTGAAGATCATTCCTTTCGCCGTGCCGGAATCTTCTCTGTCAGCCGCCGTCGATGCCGCCATCGCCGCGCATCTCGACGTGTATCCCTACCGGCCGCTCGCGGCCTGTCTCATCCAAACTGTCAATGATGGGCTGAAGCCGAGCGTCATCGAGAAAACATCGCGAGTCACGGCTGACCGGTTGACGCGGCTTGGCGGGCGGGTGGGGGGAGAAACCCGTTGCGCCCATGACAGCGTCGCGCTTGCCGGCGCCATCGAGACCGCGCTCGTGGCATCGCCCGACCTGCTGCTCATCATCGGCGCCTCCGCGATCGTCGATCGCCGCGACGTGATCCCGCAGGCCATCGAGGCCGCTGGCGGCCGGATCGATAGGCTGGGCATGCCGGTCGATCCGGGTAATCTGATCCTATTGGGCGAAGTCCGGGGAACGCCGGTGCTGGGTCTTCCGGGTTGCGCACGTTCTCCGGCCCGCAACGGCCTCGACTGGGTTCTGGAGCGGCTGGCGGCGGGCATACCGGCCGATGCAGGGGATGTCGCGCGGATGGGCGTTGGCGGCCTGTTGATCGGGCGGCAAGAGGAAAAAGATTATCTCTGACGCGACCTTCTCATCGCGCGTGGCGGCGACCGTGCTGGCGGCTGGGCTGTCGCGCCGCTGGGGCGCTGATAACAAGCTGCTGGCCCTGGTGGATGGCGCGCCAATGATCCGACGGACGGTCCAGGCGGTTCTTGGATCGGCGGTGCGGCCGGTAATCGTGGTGACCGGCCACGAGGCCGACGCCATCATCCGCGCGCTCGACGGACTCGCGGTTGGCTTCGCGCATGCGACGAATTACGCCGAAGGG
>CAJCJC010000365.1 GCA_903970575.1 Alphaproteobacteria bacterium | reverse complement strand
TAGCCGACATCGTATTTATGGGCGATATCGAGAAGGTTATCGTCGCGCGTGGTGCTGTAGGTCTGCGCTTGGCCGATTAGACTGGGGCTCGCCGCCGGCGCGATCGGGCAGGATCCGAACGCGGCCAAGAAAAGCGCGGCGAGGCTCGAAAATAATGAAGTTCTGGCCATGACAAACCGATCGGGTTTAGGGTAAGGCTCAAATAAGCCGACTCAAGAAGACTTTGTAGCATGTCACGGACCTGTTTTTCCCAATCGCGGCGATTCACCCTATCGTCGTTGATGATATTTTCCCTCGCGACCGGCGTGATGGCGACCATGGCGCCCTCCCTGGCCGAAACCGTGCGTCCCGCGCCCGAGGATTGGGAGCGCTACGCGACGCCAAAAGCCGACAAGATCGTCGTTTATAAAAGCCAGCGCCGCATGGTGCTGCTGCGCGGCGGGACAATCGTGCGCAGCTATCACGTCGCCCTCGGCCACAACCCGTTCGGCCAGAAAAACGCGGCGGGGGATGGGAAAACGCCCGAGGGCACCTACTACATCGACCGCAGGAATATCGCGAGCGATTACCATCTCGCCTTGCACATCTCCTATCCGCAGGAAAACGATATCGCTCGCGCCGCCGCCCATGGCGCGGAGCCCGGCGGCGCCATCATGATCCATGGCCAACCGAACAGCCTGACCCCGGAAGAGCGCAAATTGCTGTCGACCGACTGGACAGCCGGATGCATCGCGCTGACCAATCCCGAAATCGATGAAGTCTGGAGGCTGGTGGATGACGGCGTGACGGTTGAGATCGACCCTTAAAGCGGCGTCTTCACCGTTGGCGGGCGACGTCCTTCGGATCGACGGCGCCGCCCTGGTTGCCCCAGCTGTTGCGGACGTAATCGGCCAGATAGGAAATTTGGTCGTCGTCCATCCCCAGCCCGAAATCCAGCTCGAATC
Source organism: Alphaproteobacteria bacterium (assembly GCA_903970575.1). Classification (GTDB taxonomy): domain Bacteria; phylum Pseudomonadota; class Alphaproteobacteria; order BOG-932; family Roseiterribacteraceae; genus BOG-932. The sequence continues at coordinate 2,608 of CAJCJC010000365.1, read as the reverse complement.
CCGGCATTTTCGGCCACGACTTGTCGTTGAGCGTGGTTTCATGCGCGCCGTAGAGGATGATGTTGATCAGGCTGGCGGGATCCGGCGCTTGGATGATCGCGTTGCCGACCAAGGGCGGCGACACTTTCGTCGGGTCGGCGTCGGCGGTTCGCGGGCTTCCGAGGCCGGTCGGCAGATGGCAATCGCCGCAACGCACGGTAAAGGCGATCTCACCCTGCCGCATCTGATCCGGGGTGACCGACTTGGCTATCTCCTGCGCCGCCGGAGTGAGGCTTTTAAGGTAGACCGCCATGGCGCGCGTATCCGCGTCGGTGAGATGCGATGTGCTGTTGGCGACCACTTCCGCCATCGGCCCGAACGCGCCGGCGCGGATATTATGGCCGGTCTTGAGATAGGCCGCGATATCGTCCGTCGACCAGGCGCCAAGCCCGCGGGGCGACGGCGTCAAATCCACCGCGGCCCAGGGGCGGACCATGCCTTCGTCTTCCCTGACGACATCCTGTTCGTGCACGGCGTCGATCACGTCGTCCTGATAGACGCCGCCGGTGAGCGCCAGGCTGGCGCGTTCCCCGCCCAATTGGTTGCGCGGCGTATGACAGGCCCCGCAATGGCCCAGTCCTTCAACCAGATAGGCGCCGCGATTCCATTCCGCCGATTTTGATGAGTCGGGCTGATAGCGGGCGTCCTTCAGGAATAATCTGTTCCAGATCGCCATCAGCCCGCGCTGATTGAACGGAAACGACATCTCGTTTTTCGGGGGCGCGTAAGATACCGGCGCCACGGATTTCAGATAGGCGTAAATCGCCTGAACGTCCTCATCCGTCACCTTCGTATAGGCGGTGTAAGGGAAGGCGGGATACAGATGATGGCCTTGGTCATCGATGCCCTCATGCATCGCGCGCGCCAATTGCGCCTCGCTCCAACCCCCGATGCCGGTATCGGCGTCGGGCGTAATATTGGCCGAATAGATCGTGCCGAACGGCGTTTTCAAAGGCAGGCCGCCGGCAAAGGGCTCGCCCCCGGGCCGGGTGTGACATGAAACGCAGTCGCCGGCGGCGACAAGATACTGGCCCTTTTGGATCAGAGCAGCCTGCGGAGATTGCGCCGCCGAGTCCGCTGGCGGCGTCATGGGCGCTTCCGCCGTCGGCGCATCTTGAGCCAGCGCGTTCAAACTCCCTGGAATCGGCATGCCGATGAGAACTGCCGCCGCGATCGCGGCGCGGATGGAGCGGAACCGATAGCGAAGAGTCATCCAAATAGCCTCGCTGACAAAGGCGCCTGCCTGATAAATGCCGCTCACTAGATGCAAACCCTTAAAAATGACCGTAGACCACCCACAGCACGAGCAGGCAAGCAACCGCTAATCCCGGCAGCGCCCACCAAAGGGATACGAATCGCATCTCCTGGGCAACGTCGCCGGCCACGCGCTTCCTGCCGTTAAGCATCGCCACGATCAGGTTTTCGCGCTTGTAGAAAAGATAGAACAAGATGGCGGCGACGTGCAGGCCGACGACGATCAGCAGAATGTTGAACAACAATCCATGAAGGCTCGACATCCGCCGCGCGGTCTCGAAACTGACCAAATTGCTGAGCGGCCCTCCCTCGACGCCGTCCACATCGATCGCGAAGAGACCGAGCCCAACCTGCGTCAGGAGGAGAAGGAGCATGGCGAGCACGCTCCATCCGCCCATCGGGTTATGGCCAAGACTTATTTTGCCGGGCCGCGCCAATAATTGCCTTGCGTAGGACAACAGCGCCCGTGGGCCTTTGACGAAACTGGCGAAGCGCGCGGTCGTGCTTCCAACCACGCCCCAGTAAACCCGGAATAGCAGTAGTCCCAGAATCGCGTAGCCCGACAGAAAATGCCAGTCGAGGTGGTCATTTTCGGCCGTCCACCAGGAAAAAGCGAAGAGGGCCACCATCACCCAATGGAACAGCCGAACCGGCAGATCCCAGATGCGAACGCGGACTTCTTCGCCTTTTTTGGCCTGAGTATCGGACAAGATGCCTATCGCCGCCGCGGAAGATCAATGTTCCGGCGGCGGAACCCTGAATTCCTTATGGCAAGCGCCGCAGGCCTTGCCGGTGGCCTGCATCTGCGGGCCGATAGCAGAGGCGTCGCCCGCCGCCGCGACCTGCACCAGCTTGTCCGCCTCGGTCTTCAGATTGGCGGCATCCGTCTTGAAATCGTCCGGCATCGTCCAGATTTCCGGCTTGGCGGCGGTCTTTACGCCAGCTTCCTCGCCGGTACCCTTGGGGAACCAGGTGGGCAGCTCCTTGGCGAGACCGTCCGCCTTCTTGGCGTTGTCGGCCATGACCGTCATGTCCGGCATGCCGGACTTCAGCTGGTCGCCCATCGCCTTCAAGGCGCCGCCAAGGGCCTTCAGGCTGTCCTGCCGCGTCTTGATGATCTCCGCCGGCGTGGGATCCGCCGCGAGCACAGATCCGCCCGAGACCATGAGCATGGCGCCGGCCAGGAGAAACCCGATTGTCCGTCCCCTAAATCGCATCGTCGTCGATCCTTTCGAATGCAGCAGTGCGCCGCCTCTTGACGGCAGGCCGGGAAGGCCCGAAGCGTGATCATCCTGGCGGAATCGCCGACGACGAG
>CAJCJC010000364.1 GCA_903970575.1 Alphaproteobacteria bacterium | reverse complement strand
AAACCTGTTTGAATATCAGCACTACTACAGCGTATAAATTACGACCTACGGCTAAAGATTAAGAGTATTGAGCGACCGATCCGCATGACGCTGGAAAAGGCCATCGCCTATATCGGTGACGACGAGCTGGTTGAAGTGACTCCGAAATCCATCCGGCTGCGCAAGCGGGCGCTCGATCCGAACGCCCGCAAGCGCCTCGCCAAGTCTTCGGCGGAGGCCTGAGCCGAAATTGACCGAAGCGGAGCCTGCGCGATTATCGGTCGATCTGAACGCCATCCGCGACGCGGCCCTCGCCATTGGCGGCCATGTCGCCCGTACGCCCTGCCGACACTCGCGCACCCTGTCCGCTATCGCCGGCTGCGACGTCTGGCTTAAATTCGAAAATCTGCAGTTCACCGCGGCGTTCAAGGAACGCGGCGCGCTTAACAAGCTGCTGAGCCTGACGGCGGCCGAACGCGCGCGCGGCGTTATCGCTATGTCGGCCGGCAATCATGCTCAGGGCGTCGCCTATCACGCGGAGCGCCTGGGCATTCGCGCCACGATCGTGATGCCAAAGGGAACGCCCTTCACCAAGGTGCAGCGGACGCGGGATTTCGGCGCCCGCGTTCTGGTCGAGGGCGAGATGCTGTCCGACGCCAATACCTTTGCGGAAAAGCTGCGCGAAGACGAAGGGCTGGTCTTCGTTCACCCTTATGACGACGACAAAATCATCGCTGGCCAGGGCACGATCGCGCTTGAAATGCTCGACGACGTTCCCAGTCTCGATACGCTTATCATTCCCATCGGCGGGGGCGGTCTGATATCGGGCATGGCCGTGGCGGCCAAGGCGCTCAAGCCCGACATTGATATCGTAGGCGTGCAGACCGCCCTGTTCCCCTCCATGTATCATGCCGTGCGCGGCGGCGCCGGCCCATCGGGCGGCGCTACGGTCGCAGAAGGCATCGCTGTACAGCACGTGGCCAGCCGCACACGGGATATCATCGCGCGACTGGTCGGCGATATCCTGCTCGTTGACGAGCCGGATATCGAGCACGCCATCGCCTTACTGCTGGACGTCGAGAAGACAGTGGTGGAAGGCGCCGGCGCCGCCGGGCTCGCGGCGCTGCTGACTCATGCCGGCCGCTTCCAAGGTCGTTCGGTCGGGCTGGTCCTGTGCGCCGGCAATATCGATTCCAGGCTGCTGGCGTCGGTCATCATGCGCGAACTCGCCCGCGACGGCAGGATATCGATATTCCATATCGAATTGACCGACCGGCCGGGCTCGCTCGCCCGGCTTGCGACCGTCATCGGCGAGGCCGGCGGCAACATCATCGAGGTTCTGCATAACAGACTGTCTTCTGGCATCCCGGCCAAAAACGTCGTTGTCGACGTAACGATAGAAACCCGCGATTCGCACCATCGCGACAGGCTCGGGCACGCTATCGGCGCTGCCGGGTTTATCTATAAAATCATCGAGACGTGAAACTACCGGGGTCGCCCGAGCATTGATTTGAGTTTATGCAATAGCGATATGCGTCAATCGTTTGTTATTTCATCAATTACGCCGACAAATCGCCATAATGGTGGAGTATGGAGTAGAATTGGCGATGCCGAATGGATATCCGCGATGATCTCTCGGGCGAACAGGGTTTAGGCGGATGATCCGCCTCAAGGCGATATTAGCGTTGTTGGTGGTGGTCGCCATCAATTTCGGCGGCTGGTACCTGCTGAACCGGCCGGTGGTGCAGCGGTCGTGGGATGGCGAGATCGCGAGCGTCTCCTTCAATCCCTATCAGGCTGATCAGTCGCCGCACGATAAGAAATACCCGAGCGTCGACCAGATCGACCATGACATGTCGCTGGTGGCGCGAATCGCCGACGGGGTCCGTACGTACGATGCGCTGAACGGCTTTGAGAAAGTCCCGGCGATCGCCGAAAAATATCACCTGACGGTTATGGCGGGCGCCGCCGTCAACAATAATGCCGACGGTCCGAACCACGACGACCTGGAGCTAAGCAGCCTGATCGACGAGGCTAAGCGGAATCCGAACGTCACGGCGGCGATCGTTGGCAACGAGCAGATTCTAACCAATGGGATGACCGCCGATCAATTGATCGCAATGATCAAAAAGGTTCGCGCGGCGACGCGGCGACGACCAATACCGGTATTCACATGCGATAACGCCACAACCTGGATCAATCACCCCGAGCTCGTGGCGGCTAGCGACTTTATTTGCGTCCATATCCTGCCCTATTGGGACAGCGTGCCCGAGGACCAGACGATCGACCAGATATTCAAGGTCCGCAATACCCTCGCGGAGAAATATCCGGATAAGCCGATCATCCTGGGTGAGGTCGGATGGCCAAGCGAAGGGCCGTGGCGGGGTGGCGCCGAGCCGTCGCATGTCAATCAGGCGACATTCGTCCGGAACTTCCTTAACCGGGCGCGCGAGGAGCATCTCGACGAGACAATCGATGGAATCCCCGGCTATAATATAGTCGAAGCGTTCGATCAGCCATGGAAAAAGGCCGATGAATCCGCCGGCGGCAGTTGGGGCCTGTTCGACGCCCAGCGCAATCTGAAATTCGCGATGACGGGGTCGCTTGTCGAAATCCGCAACTGGGAGAGCCTTTGTGGATACGCGACCTTGCTCGCTCTGCCGATCATGTTGTGGTTCCTTGCCCGGCGGCGCGACATCACCACCGCCGGTCTGATCTTCTTTCCCCTCTTAATCCAGGCCGTCGCCTCTTTGCTGGTGTGGACTTATATACAGGTCACGCTCGGGACATCCTACGATCCGACGCTACGCGCGGTCTGGTATGTGATGATCAGCATGCAAGTGGTGCTGTTCGGCGTCATCCTGGCGGACGGGCTTGAGATCACGGAGTTGCTGTTCCGTAACCAGTGGCGGCGCCTGATCACGCCAAGGCGTGGACTCACGTCGGCGACGGGACCCAAGGTATCGATCCATGTCCCCTGCTATAACGAGCCGCCGCAGATGGTGATCGAGACGCTCGATCACCTCTCGCGCCTCGCATATGACAATTTCGAAGTTCTGCTGATAGACAACAACACCAAGAACGAGGAGGTTTGGCGGCCGGTCGAAGCCTATTGCGCGACGCTCGGACCGCGCTTCCGTTTCTTCCATCTGGCAAACTGGCCGGGATTCAAAGCCGGGGCGCTCAATTTCGCGCTTCGCAACAGCGCTCCCGACACCGAAATCGTGGCCGTGATCGACAGCGACTATACCGTCGACCCCGACTGGCTGTCGGCGATGGTTCCCCATTTCGACAATCCCAAGGTCGGGCTTGTACAGTCGCCGCAGGATTACCGAGACTGGCGCGGCGACCTCTTCAAAACGATGTGCAACTGGGAATACGCCGGCTTCTTCAATATCGGCATGATCACCCGAAACGAGCGCAACGCCATCATCCAGCACGGCACGATGACCATGATGCGCCGCACCGCCCTGGAACAGGCGGGAGGCTGGGCGGAATGGTGCATCACCGAGGACGCCGATCTGGGGCTGACGCTGTTCGAACAAGGGTGGGAAGCGCTATACGCGCCGGACAGTTTCGGCAAGGGCCTTATTCCCGACAGTTTCTCCGCCTACAAGACGCAACGTCATCGCTGGGCCTATGGCGCGGTGCAGATCATGAAGCACCACTGGCGCAATTTTCTGCCTGGCAGCAAGGTGCTGACCGCCGGACAGCGCTATCATTTCGTGGCCGGCTGGGTGCCCTGGTTCGCGGATGCGGCGCATCTGCTGTTCTCGGCGGCGTCGATTTTCTGGTCGTTGGGAATGCTGACCACCCCGGCGATGATCTGGGTGGGGACGCGGCTTTGGGGCGTCAATTATCTGATTGACCATCCGGCCTATTCCCAGGCGCAGCGGATCATCGGCGAAACCTTCGGCTTCCCGCCGATGGCGTTCATGATCCCGACGATCCTTGCGTTCACATTCAAGCTGATCGCTGGATTCTGGGTCTACTCGCTGCGCATCAAATGCAGCCGCCTGCAGAAAATCGGCGCCGCGATCGCGGGAATGGCGCTGACCCACACAGTCGGCCGGGCCATCTGGCAGGGGATTTTTACGTCCGGGCGTCCCTTTGTCCGTACGCCCAAGATGGCGGACCAGCCCGCCCTGATGCAGGGGTTCCTGATGGCGCGGGATGAGATCATCTGGATGGCGGCGATGATCGCGGTGGCGGGCGCCGTGCTGTGGAATTTCACGCCGCAAAACGAGGAGGCGCTGATTTGGAGCGCCACCGTGCTGGTCCAGGCCCTGCCCTTCGCCGCCGCGTTGATTACGTCGATGTGCAATGCCCTACCCATGCTGTTCGCCCGGCCGACGATGGTTCAACCTGCGCCATCGACGGCGGAGTGATTCCACGCCCAACCGAATAATGGGGGTAATTGGACTTTGCGCTAGGTCTATAGCGAACTTCACGTAACCATTCCGCCGCAGGAATGGGGCTTGCATGTCGATCGAAATTCTAGGGCTGTTATATTATGTCGAGCAGACCGAGTTTCGTCCGGCCACGAGAACGTTCGACCCCGATTTCATTCGCCGTCACGCCCGTCTTTATGACGATCTGGGTTTCGACGGCGTCCTGATCGGCCAGAATGCGCGATCGCCCGACCCCCTTTCCATCGCCGCCCATGTGGCGGCGAGTTGCCAAAGACTGCGATTCATGATCGCGCATCGCCCTGGCTTCGTCACGCCGACGGTAGCGGCGCGCATGTTCGCCACGATCGACCGCCTGAGCGCCGGCCGCGTCGCCGCCCATATCATCGCGGCGGCCAGCGACTTGGAAACCCAGCAGGATTGCGATTTCCTGACGAAGCCGGAGCGATACGCCCGCGCCCGTGAATACGTGGACATTCTGCGCGCGATATGGACGAGCGAAAGGCCGGTCGATCATCACGGCGCGTATTATTCGTTCGAGAAATCCTTTTGCGAAGCCAAGCCAATACAAAAACCTACTATCCCGATTTACTGGGGCGGCGGGTCGGAGGCGGCGATTCGGTACGGCGCGGAATGCGCCGACGTCTATGCGATGGGTCCGGGGACATTGAAAAAGACGGCGACTTTCATCGAGGCCGTCCGCGCGGCCGCCCGACCGTTGCGGCGTGCGCCGGAATTCCTGATGACCATGCGCCTGATCATGGCTCCGACGACCGACGCGGCTTGGAAGGAAGCCCAGGCGATCCTGGATGCGACAATCGCCTTCCAGCAAGCGGGAGGGTCGGTCGGCCGCGCCAAGGGCGATATCGACCGCCGCGTTGTCGCCGAGGCGGAAGCCGCGCGCGGCGAAGATCCTTGCTTGTGGACGGAATTGACGGTCGCGACCGAGGGACGCGCCGCGACGACCGCGCTGGTCGGCACGCCGGAGCAGCTTTGCGGTGCGTTGCTCGACTACTATCGGGCCGGAATTTCGCGCTTTATCCTGACCGGATTTGACCCGATCCGCGACACGATCGAAATCGGCCAAGAACTATTGCCCCGGTTAAGAGCGGCGGTCGGACAAAAATCCGCCCTCGTTTCGCACGGGGGCTAGAAATCATGCCGGTCGAAATCATCGGGCTGCTTTATCATCAGATCTCCTCCCTGATGTATGACGCCCCGCAGGTCGATTTCGACTTGCAGGCGATCCACGACATGGCGATCACGCACGAAGCGTCAGGTTATGACCGCGTGCTTATTTCCCAGAACGGACATATTCCCGATCCGCTGATGATCGGATCCTATGTGGCGGGGATCACGACGAAGCTCGGTTTCATGCTGGCGCACCGCCCCGGTTTCATGGCGCCGACGATGGCGGCGCGAATTTTCGCGACGATCGACCAGTTAAGTAACGGCCGAGCGTCGATCCATATCATCTCCGGCGCCGCCGACGCCGAGATGCTGCGCGACGGCGACCGCCTGAACAAGGAACAGCGTTACCAACGAAGCCGCGAATATGTTCAAATCATGCGGCGCATCTGGGAAGCGGATGCGCCGATCGACCATGATGGGGATTTCTATCGCTTTCGGCGGGCGTTCAGCGCGGTGAAGCCGACCCGGAGAACGGGTTTGCCGATCTCCTGGGCCGGGGCGTCGCCGCTGGCCTTCGAGACGGCGGGCGAATGCGCCGATATCTATGCGATGATCGGGGATGGACCGGACACCGCCAAGGAATTCGCGGACCGCGCGAACGCGGAGGCGGCGCGCCATGGACGCAAACTGGGCTTCACCATCACACTCTGCATCATTCTGGGCGATACGGAGGAAGCCGCGTGGCGTAACGCGCACGAGGTTCTGGACAAGATCATGGCCAAGATGACCGCGCGCAAAGCCGCCAACCCGGATGCAGGCGCCCCCGCCACCCACGCGTCCGCCGCGATTCAACGCATCCTGCGCCGTGCGAACGAGACCGACATCATTGGCAAGAACATCTGGATGGGCATTAACAGGGCGACCGAAATGGCGACAGGCAACAACACGACCGTGGTCGGGACTGTCGAGCAGGTCACCGAAACCTTGATGCAATACCGCGACATCGGCTTCACGGGGTTTCTCTTGCGCGGCTTCGATCCGTTAAAGAACGCCATCGAATTCGGCGTCGATCTCATACCGCATATCCGCGCCGAGATTGCCCGGCGCGAAGCGGTGGAAGCGATATCGTGATATTTCCCGCGGCTGGAATAAATCTATCGATCGGCTCGCCGGACTTAAGAGATAGGACGGATCATGAATAAACATCCCCTTCGCGCGATCACGCAAACAGACATAGAAACTTACGCCCGCGATGGCGTGGTGCTGATTAAGAATATGCTCGACGATGAATGGATCGAGTGTATGCGCGCCGCGATTGACCGCGCGGTCGCCGAGCCCGAGGCGCACGGGATACTCAGCATCTCGCACGGGCCGATGACATCGATTTGTTACATGTCGCGCAATATTCCCGCGTTTCTCGATTTCGCGCTCGAATCGCCTATTGGCGAGGTTGTCGGCCGGGTCATCGGGGCTGACACGATCCGGTTTTACCACGATCACCTGTTCGTCAAGCCGCCGCGATCACCCAAGGTGATGACGTGGCATTGCGACGAGACCGCGTGGCCGGTCACGGGTGAAATGGTTCCCAATATCTGGACCGCCTTTTCCCCGATAAACGGGGAGAATGGCAGGATCGAATATATCGCCGGGTTTCATCGATACTGCGTGGACCGAAATACCCATTTTGGGTTCACGCAAGATCAGGCGGACGGCGTTTGCCCGGATTTCGAGGCCGAACGCGATAACCCGGATTTCCCGTTTCGGTTCGTTACCTTCGACATGGAGCCAGGCGATGCGGTTATTTTCCATCCGCTGACGCCGCATTTCTCGAAGGGCAATATGTCGGAGACGGAAGCCAGGGTCGGCTTGGCCGTGCGGGTATTCGGCGACGACGTCCGTTGGTGGAATCCACCCTATAAGGCAGGCATCCCAGGGCTGGAGCCGCAGCCGGACGGCTTGGCGCCGGAAGGCGATCTGTTTCCCGTCCTGTGGCGGCGAGCCCAGAATTAGGCAATACTTTTGAGCGTGGCGCGCAGATAGTCGAATCCCGTTACAAGGGTTAGCGCCGCGGCAGCCCATAATGCGATAAGGCCGGGAATATGCGCAGCCGGCAACGGCGCGATTAGCAGGATCAGGGCGACCAGTTGCAGCGTGGTCTTCCACTTCGCAAGCTGGCTGACGGGCACAACGACGCCAAGTGGTCCAAGATGCTCCCGAAAGCCGGATACGGCGATCTCCCGCAGCAGAATGATGAGCGCCGCCGCCATTGACCAACCGGCAATAACGCCCGTCGCGACCAAAAGCATCAGCGCGGCCAGGACAAGCAGCTTGTCGGCGATGGGATCGAGCATCCGCCCAAAGGCGGACCCCTGATTCAGCCGGCGCGCAAGATAGCCATCCAGCCAATCCGTTATCGCCGCGATGACGAACAGCATCAACGCCGTCCAGCGGCCAGCAGCGCTCTCGGCGAAGAAAAGCAGCGCGAACGGCGCAATCAGCACGATACGCGCGATCGTGAGAGAATTTGGCAGGTTCAGCATGGAGCGCATGCTAGCTTGTGGGCGTGCGACATCCAACGCCCGCGCGTCATCCGACCGAATAATCATGCACATTACCCCAGCTCTCTGCACAGCGCCCGAGGCGCCGTCCGTTCGACGGTTCGGTGCAACATACTCCCCGCATGGCGACTATCGCTACCTGCTTTGGCGGGAATGGTCGAAGGGAAACGGCGCCGTTTTGTGGATTATGCTAAACCCATCGACGGCCGATCATTTGGGGAATAACGATCCGACCATCGAGCGTTGCGAGCGGCGGTCCACCGCATGGGGCTATCGCCGCATGGAGGTGGTCAATCTGTTCGCCCTGCGCTCACCCAAGCCGGCGGCGCTGCGCCGGGCCACCGATCCCGTTGGACCCGGGAATGATGCGCATGTGCGGCGGGCATCGGAGGGCGCGAATCTTATCCTGTGTGCGTGGGGCGCGCATGGCGCCGTGAATGGTCGCGCCGCCGCGATACGAGCGCTGCTCGCGAACCGCAGATTGTCTTGCCTCGGCATAACGCGGTCGGGCGAACCCGCCCATCCGCTTTACTTGTCTTATGAGCGCGGGCCGAGACCGTACGAACCCGTTTGAACAGTTTTAATTCGCTTGTCCCGGCGACGTAATTCCAGCGATACTTCGGCGAAACGAGGATCGACGTTCACATGACGCTTTCGAACGCCATTCCAGGACCTGCCCACAGCGGACTGCCATTTCCGGGACAACCCGGGCTAGCGTCCCGGCGCCTCGCGTTATTCTTCGTTATAGCGTTCCCGATCTTTTACGGATTTCTGTCGCTCGCGGTCGGCCAAGATGCAAGCTGGGATTTTGAGAATTATCATTGGTATAACGCGTACGCGTTCCTGACGGGGCGAGAGGGGCGCGATATCCTGGTGTCGCAAACCCCGAGTTTCTATAATCCGCTGCTGGATGTGATTTTCTATCTCGCGGCGTCGCATCTGCCGGCGCGACTGGTGGGCTTCGCGCTTGGCGCCGTTCAAGGCATGAACGGCGTTCTGATCTTTCTGCTCGCGCGGATGATCATACGCCGCCCTCCGCTCGATAAAACCTTGCTTGCGATCCTTGTCTCCGTATCGGGGATGATCGGCGGCGGCGTCTTGGGCGAGATCGGCGCGACTTTTTGGGATAATGTCGTCAGCTTGGGATTTCTGGGCGGCCTGCTGATCCTGACGCGCTTCGCGCTTCAGCCCGGATTGGCGGCGCGATGGGCCGCGCCGGCCGGGTTGATCCTGGGCGCCGCCGCCGGGTTCAAGCAATTGCATCTGCTCTATTGCGCCAGCGTCGGGCTTTCCGTTCTCTGCTTGCCCGGATCATTCGCCCGGAGAACCCATATCGCGGCGTGGCTGGCCGCCGGTGGGATAGCCGGGATCGGGGTGACCTCGGGCTTCTGGCTTGCACATATGACGATCGCATATGGCAACCCCCTGTTCCCGTATTTCAATACGGTCTTCCACTCGCCCTTCGCCGCAATCAATCGCGACTTCCGAGACACGAACTTCATTCCGAAATCGCTTTGGGTACGGCTGCTCTTTCCGATCTATTTCACGATCGATCCCCTCATCACCGGCGAGGTGGAGCAGCGCGGAACCGCCATGTTGGCCCTGTTTCTGGCCCTGCCCGCCAGCCTTCTATTGCTCGCATCGCGACGATTTAGGCCTGGCCGGGAACCATCGGTCCGCCTGACGGACCCGGCGGCCTCCCGTTTCATCCTCGTGGTTATCACGGTCAGCTATCTTCTCTGGCTCAAGATGTTCTGCATTTATCGCTACGTCGCGCCGATCGAGATGCTGGCGCCGCTGGGCCTGATGCTTGCCTTCGATCTGTTTCCAGCTTCGGCGCGCGCAAGGATTTCGGCGCTTGCGATGGTTCTGGCTGTCTGCGTAGTCGCGAACACGCGTGGCGATTGGGGCCGGGCGCCCTGGGGAGAACGCTATGTCGAAATACAAGCGCCCAAACTTGCGCCCGATACGCTCGTCCTGATGGCGGGCTATGAGCCGCTTGGGTTCATCGTGCCAGGGCTGCCGCCGGAATTGCCGGTGCTGCGGATACAAAGCAATTTCGTTCATCCCGGCGACAGCCTGTCGCGCTTCACTACGATGATGAAGGCGCGCATCGCCGACCATAAGGGGCCGCTCGCGCTTATCTATCTGCGGCAGGAGCAGAGTCTCGTTGACGAGGCCCTGGGGGAATATGGCCTCGTCGCCGATCTTGCCTCCTGCGCCGACATCCCCAATTCTCTCGATGACCGCGGCATCCTACTCTGCGGCGTAGCAAAGGCGCCTTAAGCGTAAGCGATGGGATCGCCTTGGTCCCCGCGCGCGCTGGAAATCTGGAGTTCAATCAATGACCGAGTCTTCTCCTTACACGCCGCCCAAGATTTGGACCTGGAACAAGAATAAAGGCGGCGGCGCGTTCGCCAGCATTAACCGTCCGATCGCCGGGCCGACGCACGAGAAGGAATTGCCGGTTGGCCGCCACCCGTTGCAGCTTTATTCGCTGGCGACGCCGAACGGCGTCAAGGTGACGGTGATGCTTGAGGAGTTGCTGGCGCTCGGCTTCGAAGGGGCGGAATACGACGCCTGGCTGATCCGAATCAACGAGGGCGATCAGTTCGGCAGCGGCTTCGTGGCGGTCAACCCCAACTCCAAGATTCCGGCGCTGATGGATCGCAGCGGCCCGGCGCCGATCCGCGTTTTCGAATCCGGCGCGATCCTGTTGTATCTTGCCGAGAAATTCGGCACGCTTTTGCCCACGGACGCCGCCACGCGCGCCGAGAGCCTGTCGTGGCTGTTCTGGCAGATGGGCAGCGCGCCGTATCTCGGCGGCGGCTTCGGTCATTTCTACGCCTATGCGCCAACCAAGATCGAATACGCGATCGATCGCTTCGCGATGGAGGTAAAGCGCCAGCTCGACGTGCTCGACCGGCGTCTGGCCGAAAGCGAGTATCTGGCGGGCGATTCCTATTCCATCGCGGACATAGCCGTTTGGCCCTGGTATGGCGGCATGGCGAAAGGCGCGCAATACGGCGCGGGGGAATTCCTGCAAGTGCAGGATTACGTCAACCTTCAACGCTGGACCAACCAGATCGCCGAGCGCCCGGCGGTGCGGCGTGGCCGAATGGTGAACCGCGCCTTTGGCGATCCATCGGAGCAATTGCCGGAACGGCACGACTCCGCGGATTTCGAGACGAAGACGGGGGACAAAGTTGCGGCGGACGGTTGAGGGTAATTGCGAAATGAATTTATCTTACTGGTTATCATCCCTCAGAATGGAAATGCGCATAGATCTTTAGAGCCACGGTCTTCGAGACCCCGGCTACCGATTCCAGATCTGCCAAGCCGGCGTTGGCGACCCCCCGGGCCGAGCCAAAGTGATGCAGCAAGGCCCGCTTGCGAGACGGTCCGATACCGGCGATCTCATCCAGGGGGGAGATTCCGATCGCCTTTTGCCGCTTGGCGCGATGGGTCCCGATTGCGAATCGATGGGATTCGTCGCGTAACCGCTGCAGGAAGAACAGCACCGGATCGTTCGGCGCCAGGGTGAAGGGGGCTTTGATCTTGCCATCCGGGCCGGCCATGAAGAATTTCTCGCGGCCGGCATCGCGATCGGGCCCCTTGGCGATGCCGATCATCGGCGGGGGCG
>CAJCJC010000363.1 GCA_903970575.1 Alphaproteobacteria bacterium | reverse complement strand
GTGCTGACGACGGTGGTCGCCGATCTGAGCGCGATTTCCAAGGATTCGTTTTGGGTGGTGGTCGATAATCGCGGCTGGTGCCATCCTTATGACGCGCATGGCGAGCGACGCGGGTTCGACGATATTCCGGCCACGATCGGCGACATGGCGGACGACCCGTTCCGCAGCCTGGCGGGGGAGCTCAGGCGGGCCGGCGGCTACGCCAAGGACACCACCCCGTTCAGCGAATTTATCTGGGCCGATTTCCTGAGGCGCCGAATCAAGAAAAAAGCCGTGGCGGACGATTTCGAGGCGGCGATCAAGCACGCGCTTGAGCTTGCCAAGAGTAAGGATGCGAATTACCTGCCAGGATGGTGCGGACCAGTCACGGAATAAGACTGTTAATTTCTTCCCGGATTCTTTGTGTGATTTTAGTTAATTATTTTATTTCTATTGAACTTTACGGTTTCCGTCCGTGTTGGTCGCGCATCGAGGGCCTGCCGATTGGCGGCAATTCCTCAATGCAAGGAGCAATCAACATGAATTACTTGAAAATACTGGCGAGCACCGCGCTGGTCGTCGGTTTCGCGGCGCCGGCGACGTTCGCCGCGAGCAGCACCGACGCGAAAGATGTGCAGAACGCGAAGATGTCACTGGCGGACGCCGTCAAGGCGGCGCAGGAGGCCGAAAGCGGAAGCAAGGCCATTTATGGCAAATTCCATGTGACCAATGGCGTCGGCAAATATGAGATCGTGGTCGTGAATAACGGCAAGACCGACACGCTGGTCGTCGACCCGACCACCGGCGACGCCGTTAAGGCCAAGCGCGACAGCGCGGATAAGACGGACAAGAAGGGCGAGGCGACCATCGAATCCGCCCAGACCACCCTTGCCGCCGCGATCGACACCGCCGAAAAGCAGGGCGGACGCGCGTTGGAAGCCGAGCTGGACACCAAGAAGAATACGACCGCTTATGAGATCGAGATCGCCAATGGCGACAGCACCTCGACCGTGTGGGTGGATGTGAATTCCGGCGATATCATCAAGAAGTCGTAAATCGGGGTCACTTCCCGACTAACCAGGGATAGGCGGGGCCGGGGCGAAAGCCTTATCGACCCCGCCTAGAACCCGAACCGAATTAATCCCTTGCCGATGCATCGTCGCCTGATCATGCTGCTGTAATCGCTCGAATTTGGGCGTCTCACGCACGGGTCAGGGGTGAAGCCGATGAGCAGTGGGTCCGTCCAGGCGATTGACGCCGTCAGCGTTCCTGACGAAGACGCCGCCAAGGCGGGACTTCCGGTCTCGATCATGGCCTGGTATGGCGCGGGCCAGGTTGGCGGACAAATCTTTCGCGACGCACCGGCGACCCTGCTGCCGATATTCCTGACGACGATGCTGGGCGTGCCAGCCTGGATCGCCGGCATATCGATCCTGCTGCCGAAACTATGGGTCATCTTTTGCGACCCGCTGATGGGCGCGTTTTCCGACCGCAAGAAGGCCAGTTGGGGACGCATGCCGTTCCTGTTCGCCGGGGCGATTCTGACGGCCTTGTGCTTTTTTCTTTTGTTCTCGCCACCCGCCTTTCCCGCGTTCTGGATGTCGGCGGTTTATAACACGGTGATGTTCACCATCGCGTCGACCGCGTTCAGCCTCTTCTCGGTGCCCTACCTCGCGATGGCGGCGGAGATGAGCGAGAATTACCATGAGCGCACCAAGATCATCTCGTTTCGCCTGGTGTTCCAATCGGTCGGCGTGCTGGTTGGCGTGGGGTTCGTGCAGCCGCTTGTCCAGTGGTTCGGGGGCGGGCCATACGGGTACAGAATGATGGCGGCCGTGCTGGGGGCGCTTTGCCTGGTCACGATGATGGCGACCGTCATCGGCATGCGGCGCTTTCGCCTGATCCAGACGGCGAGTGAGCATATCTCGATCTTCGCGCAATTCCGGATGGCGGCGCGGTACAAATGGTTCGCGTTGCTAGGCGGCGCGCATTTTCTGCAACAGCTTGGACAGGCCTGTAACTATACCGTCGTGGGACTGGTGTTCATCTATGCGATCAAGGATGTCACGTTGCTGATTCCGCTGGTGCTGGTGATGACGGCGGGCGTGATGGCGTCGCAACCGGCCTGGCTGTGGCTTGCGCGGCGCGTCGGTAAGCGAAAGACGTATTTCGTCGGCCTGATTGTCTGGCTTCTGACGACGCTGAGCTGGGTGCTGGTGCGGCCGAGCGACGATGTTCTCATCGATTTACCCTTGATCGGGGCGGTATCGACGCAAGGCGCGCTGGTGGTTCTGCGCGGCGTGTTGCTGGGGCCATTCAACGCCGCCTTCGTGCTGATGAGCTATTCCCTGCTGACCGATACGATCGAATATGACCGGCGACGGTTCGGCATCGCGCGGGAGGGCGCTTTCTCGGGGATATTCTCCGCGCTGGAAAAACTAGCCTTCGCGGTCGGCCCAGCGGTGGCGGGGGTGGTGCTGAGCCTGACCGGATTCGCCGAATCGAAGGGCGGCGGGGGCGCGCAGACGCCGGAGGCCGTGCGCGGAATCTTACTGAATTTCGGCGTCATGCCGGCGATCTTCGGCGTCGGGGCGTTGATTCTGCTGTGGTTCTATAAGCTGGACGAGCGGACGATATCCGGCACGCGGGCAGCCTGAGAATGACGACCGCCGGCCATCCGCCGCCGCGCCTCTTCCGGCGCTACGTCGATACGGCCTGGGGGCAGGTTCATTGCCGGATCGCGGAGCCGGAGGAGCGGCGATTTCCGCCTCTACTCTGCCTCCATATGAGCCCGAAATCGGGCTGGGTATATGAGCCGCTGCTCGAGCGTCTGGGCCGGGACAGGCTGGTCGTGGCGCCGGACACGCCCGGATTCGGCATGAGCGATGCGCCGCCGGAACCGCCGGGGCTTGGCTATTATACCGATGCGCTGGCCGCGACGGCCGCCCATTTCGATGCCAAAAGCGTCTGGCATGTGCTGGGCTATCACACCGGATCGTTGATCGCGGCGGACATGGCCCTGCGCCATCCGGCGCGCGTGGCCCGGCTGGCGATGATTTCAGCCCCGCTGACGACAGAGGCGGAGGTCGCCGAGTTCCATCGCCTGGGCGTGGGCCAACCCAGGGTCTGGGACGAAGCCGGGGAATCGCTGCTGTCGCTGTGGCGGCTGGTGCTGCGTTGGCGAATCAAAGGTCTGGCGCTGTCTCTGAGCGCGCGCAGCCTCGCCGACACGCTGATCTCGGGCGACAAGGGATGGTGGGGCCACCAAGCCGCCTTCGCCTTCGACCTGGCCGATGCGCTGCCGCGCATCACCCAACCGCTATCGATCATCAACCCCGGCGACGACCTGTGCGAGGCAAGCCGCCGCGCCCGCGCCATCCGGCCTGACGCCGTTTTCGTCGAGAAGCCGGAATGGTCGCATGGATTCATCCACCACTGCCCGGATGAGGCCGCCGCGCTGATCGGAGCGCTGCTGGCGGGCGATCACGATCGCGATTTTGAGCGAGGCTAAGGCGCCAATCCAAGATCCGGCATGCGGGCCTGCGTCAAGGCGGAGTCTCGCAACAATGGCGAGAGGAGGCGGAGCATGTCGCCGGCCGGACCGCCGAGATCGGTGGTGATGGAGTCGATATCCTCCCTGACGGCGGCCTTAAGGCCGGAATCGCCGGTCAGGACGGCTTTGATCGCCTCGATCGGGGTTAGGGGTTCGGGGTAGATGCGGAGGACCGTCGCCTGATCGGCGGGAATGCCGCCGAGATCGCGGGCGATCGCGATCGCATCTTGCAGGCCACCCAGGCTGTCGACCAGACCAAGCTGCTTGGCTTGCTGCCCTGTCCAGACGCGGCCTTTG
>CAJCJC010000362.1 GCA_903970575.1 Alphaproteobacteria bacterium | reverse complement strand
CCTCCACGAACATGGCGCGGGCGGCGGCGCCGGCCTTGCGAAGCTGGGTCCAGGAATTGGCGATGGCGGTTGACCCGCCAGTGCCCTGGATGCCGCCCATCGCCGCGTTGCCATACAGTTTGGCGTTGGCGGGCGCCTGCTCGACTTTCACCGTCGTCCAATCCGCGTCCATTTCCTCCGCCACGATCGCGGCTAGGCCGGCATGGTTGCCTTGCCCCATCTCCAGATGCTTGGAGACGATTGTGACGGCGCCGTTCGCCGCGATCTTGATGAAAGCGCCGAATGCGCCGACCGGCGTATTCGCGCCAAAGCTCATGATGTCGCCGACGCCGCAGCCGACCAGCAGGCTCGACCCCGCCATCGTGGCGCCGACCATGAATCCGCGGCGGCTGAGATTGGGCTTCGCCATGATCAGCCTTCCACGCCCGCGGCGTCCTTGATGGCCGCGCGGATGCGTTGATAGGCGCCGCAGCGGCAGATATTGCCGCTCATCGCGGCATCGATATCTTGGTCCGTGGGTTTCGCGGTTTGGGCGATGAGCGCGGCCGCCGACATGATCTGCCCGGACTGGCAATAGCCGCATTGCGGCACGTCATGACTGACCCACGCGACCTGTAGCGGATGCGAACCGCCCAACCCCTCGATCGTGGTGACCTTGACCCCGGCGAGTGAAGAAATCGGCGTTTGGCATGCGCGCGCCGGTTGCCCATCCAGATGAATGGTGCACGCCCCGCATTGCGCGATGCCGCAGCCGTACTTCGTGCCGGTAAGCAGCAACTCGTCGCGCAGGACCCATAGCAGCGGCGTTTCCGGCGCGGCGGTAACGCTCACCGTTCCGCCATTGATGTCGAGTGCGATGGGCATGGGGTTCCCTGACCTTCGAGTGCGATGCCTATAGTATGGATTTCTGGATTATTGTCATCCCGGCGCAGGTGAGCCTTGGCATGGCGTAAGCATTCCAGGCGACAGATAAGCCGTACTGACGCAATAGCGGTATTTGGGACGGCGCTATCGATTTTGGCGCCGATAAATGCTGAAGTTCGCTGCGAATGCGTTTAGCGCATAGTTTCAGGCTGTTTTTCACCCCACGGCGATGATCGCGTCGCGGAGTTCATACCCTACCGTCAGGGTGTTCCAGCCCAAATTTGGCGGCTTTACGGCGTGCAGGCCGGGAATTTTTAGGAGTTTTTCGAGGAAGATGGCGCTTTCCTGAAGAGCCACGGCAGCTCCTGGGCATCGGTGATTGCCGTCGCCGAAGCTCATGGAGCCGAGCAGCGCCTTTGTGTCGCGCTCAGGCTTTAGCTGGAACGGGCATTCGCCGGCCGCGATAGGGTCGGAATTGGCGGCTCGGATATCCATGTCGATCAGCGTGCCGGCCGGGATATGGATAGTCTCGCCATTATCTTCGAAGCTGAGGTCCTTGGCGGCGCGGCGGTAAAGGGCGCCAACAACGGGCTCAAGCCTTAGGATCTCCTCCAGAATGGCGATGCGCCCGGCCTCGTCGGTGGCCACGAACTCGGCCTTCAGAGCATCCCGCTCCAGCAAGTGCCACGCGCACATCACGATAAATTCGCGCGTCGTCACCATGCCTGCGGCGCCATAGGTCATGCATTCGGTCAGGATCTCTGTGTCACTGTAACCCTGGCTGATCAAATGAGAGATCACATCTTCCTTGGGCGCCTTGCGGCGCGCGCGGATCGCCGGTTTGACGTCAAGCCAAAAGAAGCCGAGCAGGTTGTATTGGCTACTGATGAAATTCGTCATCCGCTCGAACCGGGTCATCTTGTGTTTGAGGCCGCCGGTAAAAAAACTGTTCAGCCGCTTGGACATGCCGACGAGCGAGCCATCGGTCAGGCCGATGATCTCGGCCGCCACCGCGACCGCCATGTCGAGGCTGAGATCCGACAGATCGGCCTTGCCCTGGGTTTTGAGCTTTTCCATCAGCCGATCGCCCAGGCTGTTCATCAGGTCGCGATAGCGCGAGGTGACGACGCGCGGCGCGAAGAAGCGGGCGGTCGCGATGCGCTGTTTCTGATGCACGTCGCCTTCTTGGAACAATACCGGCTGGCTACCTTTGGCGGTCGCCTTGTTCACCAGTTCCGCCATGAAGCCGGCTTGGCGCGTTCCGCCGCTGCGCAGGATTTTGCGCGTGAGGGCAAAGCTTTCCACCCTTACGCCACCGTTGGAGAGCTTCTTCGCGCGGGCGTCGCTGGCGGCCGCGGCGGCCGCGGACTTGCGTTCGTCGACGCCCGGCTGGTACGGGCAAACGGCCTCGGCGGTCAAAACTTGCGGCTGGCTCATGACGGCCTCATACTTATGATCTAATGTGGATCATAAGTTGGTCGTCGCCCGATAGCAAATCAATTCGGCCGCCGATGGGGCCTTTAAGGAACTGGACAGATGACCGACCCACGGGTGGCGAAAACCCGCGCGGCCTTGGGCGCGGCGGTGCTGGCGCTGACCGCCGAAAAGCCCTTCGCCGACATCACCATCACCGAGATCGCCGAGCGCGCGGGCGTGGGCTACGCCAGCTTTTTCCGCCATTACCGGGACAAGGACGCATTGCTGGCCGACGTCGCCGATTTTCTGGTCGACGACCTGACGGCGATCATCATGCCGGCCGTCAACAAGGACGACACCGGCGCGGCCTCTGTCGCTATATGCCAATTCGTGGAGGAGCACCGGCTTATCGCCCGGGCTCTGCTTTCCGGCGGCGCTGAATCCGAAATCCGGCGTCACATCGTGGAACGTGCGGTAGATCAGGGCCGCGCAGCGCCCGAGCCTTCCTTGGTCCCGCAATCCCTCATTATCGGCCATTGCGTGTCGTCAACTCTGGGCCTGCTCACTTGGTGGCTGGAGCAGGGGGAGGCAGTGTCGGCCGAAGCGATGGGCGGGGTGATCGATCGGCTCGTCATGGCGCCGGTCAGGGCGATGCAAGTGGGCTAGAGGAAGGCGCGGCCTTATCCCTCGGCCGCCTCGCGTTTCATTTCCAGCATTAGCCACTGCTCCTCGGCGTTTTCCAGTTCCCTTGTCTTTGTGGCCAGAGACGCTGAGAGCGAATCGAATTTGGGGCGGTCGCGGCGATAGAGGGCCGGGTCGGCGAGGTCGGTCTGAAGGGTTTCGATCGTTTTTTGTAGGGTGGCGATTTTTCCCGGAAGCTTGGTCAGAAGATCGCGGTCCTTTAAGGACAGGCCGCCAGACACTTTACTCGATGGCCCCCGGGGGCGGCCGCCTGATGATTTCTCGGATTTCTCGGTGCGGGCCGTGGCGATGCCCGGACCTTGCTGGGCCACCATGTCGGAATAGCCGCCCGCGTATTCTCCCCAGCGGCCAGACCCTTCCGAAACGATCACCGACGTCACCACCCGGTCCAAAAAGTCGCGGTCATGGCTGACCAAAAGAACAGTGCCGGAATAATCCGTCAGCATCTCCTGTAGCAGGTCGAGCGTTTCGAGATCGAGATCGTTGGTCGGCTCGTCCAAGACCAGAAGATTAGACGGTCGAGACAGGGCCCGCGCCAGCATCAGCCGGCCGCGTTCGCCGCCGGACAGGGCGCCGACCGGCGTCTTCGCCTGCTCGGGCGTGAACAGGAAATCGCGCATATAGGAGATAACGTGACGGGGCTTGCCGTCGATGACCACATTGTCGCTGTTTCCGCCGGTAAGGGCGGCGCTCAGGCTAATCGCCGGGTCGAGGCTAGAGCGCTGCTGATCGAGCGACACCAGCTCAACCGCCGCCCCGATTTTCACCGTACCTGAATCCGGCGCCAGTCCGCCGGTCAGCATCTTGAGCAAAGTGGTCTTACCAGCGCCGTTGGCCCCGATGATTCCGACGCGGTCGCCCCGGATGATGCGTGTGGAGAAGTTCCGTACGATCGGCCTGTCTTCATAGGATTTGAATATCTCCTTGGCCTCGATCACCTGCTTGCCGGACATGGTGGTCGCGACCGTTTGCATGCTGACTGTTCCGGCCGTCTGGCGCTGCTCCCGCCGTTCCTGGCGCAAGTTCTGCAGGGCCCGCAGCCGGCCCTGGTTGCGTTTGCGCCGGCCGCTCACGCCATGAACGATCCAATCCTGCTCCCGCGCGATCTTGCGATCCATTTTGTGACGATCTTGCTCCTCTTGCTCCAAGAACTCGTCGCGCCACGTTTCGAAGCCGGCGAAATTCCGCTCCAGCATGCGCGTGACGCCGCGATCGAGCCACAAAGTTTTGCGCGACAAGCGTTCCAGGAAACGGCGATCATGGCTGATCAGGACGATCGCCGCGCGGGCGCCGGCGATCGTGTCCTCCAGCCATTCGATGGTCGGTAGATCAAGATGGTTGGTCGGCTCGTCCAGCAGCAGAATGTCGGGATCGGGCGACAGCGCCCAGGCGAGCGCGGCGCGGCGGATTTCCCCGCCCGACAGGTGGCGCGGGTCTTCGTCGCCAGTCATTCCTAGGCCCTCGAGAATCAGCCGCGCCGCATAAGGATCCTCTCCTGGCGGCAGGCCGCTCGAAGCATAGGCGAGCACGGTGTCGAAAGCCGATAGGTCAGGCTCTTGCGGCAGATAGCGCATGGTCGCGCCAGGCTGAACGAAGCGCCGGCCTTGATCCGGCTGTATCGACCCGGCGGCGATCTTGAGCAAGGTGGACTTTCCCGAGCCATTGCGGCCGACAAGGCAGAGCCGCTCCCGCTCCGACACGGATAGGCTGGCCCCTTCCAACAGCGGCGTTCCGCCGAAAGTGAGATGGATATCTTGCAGAAGCATGAGAGGCGGAGCCATGGAACAGCCAAGGTGAAGGAGAACGGGCGGCGGAGCCATAGCACCATGCGCGCCAGGACTTAACCCCGCCGCCGCGATTTAAGCCGGCGCATTGACAGTGAGTGGAGTAATGCTCATTCTTAGCATAACTATCCCATTGGGTTGGAAACTCCTCACATGTTCCCCGCGCGCGACCGGTCAAGTCCGGCATCACTCGAATATTCTCCGGCTGTCGCCAGGGCCACAGCGCCGCTTTACGAACGCGTAGCTCGCGTGGTTCCAGAGATGGAATGGCCCATTCACGCGCCGTACATCGCCGCGATAAACGCGCTGAAGCGGGATTTGAATGCTGTTATCCTGGCCCATAACTATCAGACTCCGGAGATTTTCAACTGCGTGGCGGATGTAGTCGGCGACAGCCTGTCGCTGGCGCGCGAGGGGGCTAAGACCAGCGCTAAAATCATCGTCATGGCCGGCGTGCATTTCATGGCCGAGACCGCGAAGATATTGAGCCCTGAGAAAACGGTGCTTATCCCCGATGCCCGGGCAGGCTGTTCGCTGGCGGAATCGATCACGGGCGCGGATGTAAGATTGCTGCGGCAGCGTTACCCTGGCGTGCCGATCGTGGCCTATGTCAACACCTCGGCGGAGGTGAAGGCCGAGGTCGACATCTGCTGCACCTCGGCCAACGCGGTCCAGGTGGTGGAATCGCTGGGCGCGCCCGAGGTCATCTGTCTGCCGGACGAATATCTGGCGCAATACGTCGCGAGCCGGACGAAGGTTAAAATCATCACCTGGCACGGCCATTGCGAGGTGCATGAGCGGTTTACTGGCGAACAAATCCGCCTGCTGCGACAGGGACAGGACAATCTGGTGGTGCTTGCTCACCCCGAATGCCCCCAGGATGTTTTGGCCGAGGCGGATTTCGTCGGCTCGACGGCAGGCATGTCTGATTATGTCGGCATCCATAGTCCCAAGCGGGTGGTTCTGATTACCGAATGCTCGATGAGCGACAATGTCGCGATTCAATATCCAGAGGTCGAGTTTGTGCGGCCGTGCAATCTCTGCCCGCATATGAAGCGGATAACCCTGCCAAAAATCCTTCATGCGCTTGAGACCATGACGACCGAAGTCATGGTCGCCCCCGAGATGGCGCGCCGCGCTCGGCTTTCGGTCGAGCGGATGCTCGCCGTTGGTCTTCCGCGCGCCTGAGGATTTCGTGAACCTTCCGGGCTATCTGGTGCGCGAGGCGGTCGTCCGCGCCCTGGCGGAGGATATCGGTCGCGGCGACATCACCACCGATGCGCTGATCGACGAATCCGCGATGGCGTCCGGCTCCCTAGTCGCGCGGGAGGCTGGAATTATCGCCGGGCTCGATCTGGCCGAGGCCGCCTTCCGGGCGCTCGACTGCGACGTCAAGTTCGAAGCCGTGGTTGTGGATGGGCAAGCCGTCGGGCGGGGTGACGCAATCGCGCGAATCTCGGGCCGTGCGCGTGCGCTTCTTTCGGCTGAACGCGTCGCGCTCAATTTCATGACCCATCTGTCGGGAATCGCCACGCTGACAAGACGGTACGTGGATGCGGCTGCCGGACGTAAAGCGCGGATCGTCGATACGCGAAAGACACTGCCCGGATTGCGCGTTTTCGAGAAATACGCGGTGCGCATGGGCGGCGGCGCTAATCACCGCTTCGCCCTGGATGACGGGGCGATGATCAAAGACAATCACGTGGTGGCCGCCGGCGGAATCGCCCCGGCTGTTCGCCGGCTGAAAAACGCGGCCGGCCATATGGTGAAAATCTGCTGCGAGGTCGACCGTCTCGATCAGATTGAGGAGGCGCTCGGCGCCGGGGTTGACGTTGTGCTGCTTGATAACATGGACCCGTCCATGCTGGCTGACGCTGTCCGCATGATCGCCGGGCGGGCCATCGCGGAGGCGTCGGGCGGCGTTTCGATTGAACTTGTCGCCGCGATCGCCGCCAGCGGGGTTGACGTCATATCCGTCGGCCGCTTGACCCACAGCGCGCCGTCCTTAGATATCGCGCTCGATTTCGACGTCTAGACTAATCCAGGCTTAGTTGGGCAGGAAGACCTGTACCCCCAGCTTAACGCCCGCGTCGCGAATCAGGCTGGCGAGGCGCTTCAAATCGGCGATGGCGCGTTCGGCGTCTTGGCGCGGTGGAGAGTTAGGCGGCGCGGGTAGCGTTTCACGGTCCAGCGGGGTTCTGAGCGCGGCGATCGACCCCTCGGCATGGTCGAGCGCGTGCAGGATTTTTTGCGCCAAGGGTGGGTCGACGCGGCCGACCAGAATATCCAGGCCAGGACGGGTTTCACCCCCTTGGTCGCCGGTCCACACGTTGCGGATTCCGCGTAAGGCGAAGACGAGATCCTGATAGCTGGTTTCGCTGAACGGCGAGGTGAGCGATTGTCGGCTGCCTGAATCCAGCGCATCCGCCAGCCTCGTAGTCGCTAGTTCCTGGTCCGCCAGCAATGCGACGCCATTCAGGATTCTGCCCAGCGCCTCGCGCTGATTAAGTAGGCGAAACGCCCCGGCATAGACATTACGATTCTTGGGATCCCAGGATTCGACCAGATAACGCATATCCTCGATCAGTAGATCGCTGACCAGTTTGAGATAAGCGCGCCGGCGGTCGTTGTTCGGCTGCCCGGGCAGGAAGTCGGTGACGGGGCGGTCTCCCGGTTCCCCTGGCGCATTGGTCTGCTGGCCCCAGAGAAGGAACTCGACGGCGTGCCATCCGGTTGTCACCGCGCGGTTGGGTCCGGGCTGCGTTTCGCGCCCAAGCAGGGTGGGGCGCGTCAGCGCCTGCTTCATGTCGTTAATGATGCCTGCGGTCGGATTGTTGTCGACATAATCGATCGCCGCTGGGTTGAGCGGCCATCCATCCATGCGCTGACCGGGTCCGGGTCCAGTGTCGGTGGCGTCGATCGGCCCGTCGTAGAAGCGGAAGGCTTCAGTTTGTTCCCAGGAGCGTCTTGCGCTGACCCAGCTATCCCTGGCATGCGCCAACGTATCGTCGCCCGGCTTAGCCAACAATCCATCGATCGCCGTTTTCATAGCCAGCGCATCGGTCAAAGCCGTCGCGTAACTATCGCCGACCAACTGCATGTAACCCTGAATTTCGGATTTGGCGTCATAGTTATACGGGCGCCGGTCCGTGCCCGGAAGGCGGTAAATCATCGCTCTCCCGCCCGCCGGGCTTGGTGCTTGGCTGGCTGCGAAAACTGTTGAGGAAATAGCAAAAGCTGAGTTTATTGCTAAATAAACGACAAAAATAGAAACAAAAGTGCTTATTTTTGGGTTGATTTTGTAATTCAATGACCTCGTTCCCTGGGTCCGGGGGTTGATTCGGTATCCGGAACGGCGTAAGGGTTGATTATTGTGCATTGCAACATGACGGTGGTGAAATGAGCCCATTCGATGAGAGTGATAAGGCTTTAACGTTGGCTCCTGAACGATGGGCTGGCATTACGCGCGACTATACGATGGCTGACGTCGAGCGGCTGCGTGGATCGGTGAAAATCGAGTACACGCTGGCTGAACTCGGCGCGAAGCGTCTTTGGAATTTGCTTCATACAAGGCCGTTCGTGGCCGCGCTAGGGGCGTTTACCGGCAATCAGGCCATGCAGATGGTCAAGGCCGGGCTTGAGGCTATCTATCTGTCGGGCTGGCAGGTAGCGGCCGACGCCAACCTGGCCGGACAGATGTATCCAGACCAGAGCCTCTACCCGGCGAATTCGGTGCCCGCGGTCGTCAAGCGCATCAATCAGGCGCTGCAACGCGCCGACCAGATTCAGCACATGGAGGGCAAGGGCGACGTGAATTTCTTCGCCCCGATCGTGGCCGACGCCGAAGCCGGTTTCGGTGGCCCGCTCAATGCCTTCGAATTGATGAAGGCGATGATTGAGGCTGGCGCCGCCGCGGTCCATTTCGAGGATCAACTCGCCAGCGAAAAGAAATGCGGCCATTTGGGCGGCAAAGTGCTGGTGCCGATTTCCGGTTTCATCCGGACACTGAACGCGGCCAGGCTGGGCGCGGATGTGTGTGGAACGTCGACACTCGTGGTGGCGCGCACAGACGCCGAGGCGGCTCAGCTTATCACGTCGGACGTGGATGAACGAGATCATCCCTTCATCGACCGCGATGACCGAACGAGCGAAGGATTCTATCGGATCAAGCCCGGGCGCGGCGTCGATTATTGCATCGAGCGCGGTCTCGCTTATGCGCCATACGCCGATTTGTTGTGGTGGGAAACCTCCAAGCCCGATCTTAAGGACGCTCGCCGTTTCGCCGAAGCGATCCAGAAGGAGTTTCCAGGCAAGCTGATGGCGTATAACTGCTCGCCTTCGTTCAACTGGAAGGCGAATCTGGACGAGGCGACGATCGCCAATTTCCAGAAGGAGCTTGGAGCCATGGGCTATAAATTCCAGTTCGTGACCCTAGCGAGCTTTCACAACCTAAACTACACGACGTTCGAATTGGCGAAGGGTTACGCCGAGCGTGGCATGGCGGCGTATTCCGAATTGCAGCAAAAGGAATTCGCGGCTGAAAAGCTGGGTTTCACTGCGGTAAAACATCAGCGAGAGGTTGGGACCGGCTATTTCGACGCCGTCTCGATGGCGATTTCCGGCGGTGAATCGTCCACGACGGCGCTGAAGGACTCGACCGAGGAATCGCAGTTCCACTAGGCGTGTCGAAAGGGGGCAATCGCAGGCGACGGACCGCGCCATGCGGCCCGCATACGTGTCATTCCCGCGCGGCGCGAAAATCAAGCGCCGCGCGCATTGACTTCGACGGCTTCGTGCGTATGTTCCCTCACACTGATCCGATATAAGATCGTGATCATTCCTCGCACAGATCACGTTCGGCATTGTCTCCGCCCGATGGCGGTCATCATGCCATAGCTGAATCCAAGCGATAGACGCGCGGCTGGCTGCTTTATGGGTCCGTCGCCCAGCCATAGGATATACACATGCAAAAACCGCTCGCCGGAAAGAAAATCGCTGTGCTGATCGCCAGCGGTTTTGAAGAGATTCAGATGACCGAGCCGCAGAAGGCTCTTCTTAACCTTGGAGCCACGGTCAAGCTGGTTGGCCCGGAAGGCCTCGCCAATGGATGGCACGGCGATTCCTGGGGTCATTACTTCCCGGTCGACGCGCAAATTTCGTCCATGTTGTCCGCTGATTACGACATGCTAATCGTTCCGGGCGGCGCGCGCAGCCTCGTTAAGCTCGCACAAACCCCGCATACGAAGAGGATCGTTTCGGCCTTCGTAGACGATCAAAAGCCCGTGGCGCTGATCGGGCATGGCGTCGAGGTTCTTGTGATCGCCGATCGCGCGCAGGGATTGTCGGTGACGGGTTCCGTCGAGAGCCGCGCCGCGCTTGAGGCGGCGCAGGCGATTTGGTCGGAGGAGCC
This sequence comes from Alphaproteobacteria bacterium, assembly GCA_903970575.1. GTDB lineage: Bacteria > Pseudomonadota > Alphaproteobacteria > BOG-932 > Roseiterribacteraceae > BOG-932. The sequence goes on along the minus strand of CAJCJC010000362.1, from coordinate 2,072 downwards.
GATACATCTCAGTGGCAACATGCTCACGACGGATGGCGCCGATATGCCAGCGTTTATTGCTGAAATGACGAATCTGTTCCTGGGTCAGGAACAGGTACGCGACGCCGCGTAAGGCGATATAAAGCGGAACCGACGGAATGCGCGCGGAAATTCAGGCGATCGCCGACGACATCGAAAGGTCGTTGACGTTGCTGAGGAGGCATCTTTGACTGGGAAAACGCTCTCCGGCGGCTTTCCGAGCTGAACGCGCTCGCCGAGGATTCGGCGATCTGGAATGATGCCGCCAAGGCGCAGGCGCTGATGCGAGAGCGCACCCAACTCGACCAGCGCATTCAGGCTGTCCGCGGGATCGAGCGCGATCTTGCGGACAACCTTGGCATGATCGAACTTGGCGAGGCTGAAGGGGAATCTTCAATCGTCGACGAAGCTCATTCCGCCCTCGCCAAACTCAAGGAATACGCCGCCAAGAAGGAGCTTGAGAGTCTCCTATCCGGCGAAGCGGACCAGAACGATTGTTTTCTGGAAGTAAACGCTGGCGCTGGCGGCACGGAGGCTCAGGATTGGGCTGAAATTCTCCTGCGCATGTATTCGCGCTGGGGAGAGCAGCACGATTACAAACTTTTGATGATCGATGAGTCCGAGGGAGAGGAGGCGGGGATAAAATCCTGCACTATCCAGGTCTCGGGCCCGAACGCCTATGGTTGGCTGAAGACCGAGTCCGGGGTTCACCGGCTGGTCCGTATATCGCCATTCGATAGCCAAGCCCGTCGTCACACCAGTTTTGCTTCGGTGACAGTCTGGCCGGTGGTCGACGACAATATCGAAATCGAGATCAACGATAAGGATCTACGTGTCGATACCTATCGCGCATCCGGCGCCGGCGGCCAGCACATCAACAAGACCGATAGCGCCGTGCGCATCACACACCTGCCGACCGGCATCGTCGTGGCGTCGCAGCAGGAACGGTCGCAACACCAGAACCGCGCCAAGGTGATGACGATGCTGAAGGCGCGTCTCTATGAGTTGGAACTGAAGAAGCGGGAAGAGGAAGTCGCGGCTTTCCAGGGCGAGAAGAGCGAGATCGGCTGGGGCCACCAGATCCGCTCGTATGTCATGCAGCCCTACCAGATGGTGAAGGACCTCCGTACCGGCGTCGAAAAGGGCAACGCCCAGGGCGTCCTCGACGGCGATATTGACGACTTCCTCGCCGCCTCGCTCGCGGCGCGGGTGAGAGGGAACGAAGCCGCGGGGTAAGAAGCCGCGTCTACCGAATTGCTTGCGCCCCGCCTGCCTCCGTCCTATTTTGATCATGATCATAGACATGTATAATAGGCTTCGACGACCGCGCTCGCTACGGAACGGCTGATCGTCCCGATTTCGCCGTCCGATAAGAAAGCCGTCGAGAAGAAAGCTAGGTCGCGCCGCATGTCGACCTCGGAATTTGTGCGTCGCGCCATCCTTCGTCACGATGCGGCTGACGATGAGCGCAAGGAAGAGGCCGAGTTGCGCGCGCTCCTGGACGTCTTTGCCTTAACTCATGCCGAAACCCTTGAACAACTCGATCGCGCGGATCGGGCGTTGGATGACGCACTTGCTTATTTCGCGGCGAAGGAACGGAAACGAGCACGCTGGTCGATGCGCTCAACGCAATTAAATCGATTATCCTGATTAAGAAGCGGGTCAAGACTCAGAGTGCGAAGCTGGACAAGTTGGCGGAATCCCTCGTTGCCGTGGACCGTCGCCTGGTCCGAGGACCCTCCATGATCGTCATCCAACCTGACCAATACCGCCGAATGCCGTGGAAGAACGGCGGCGGCTCGACCACGGAAATCGCCATCTCGCCGAGCGACGCCGGTCTCGATAATTTCGACTGGCGAATATCGATCGCCGGCGTCGTCGAGGCCGGCCCCTTTTCGACCTTTCCTGGAATCGACCGGACATTGTCCGTCCTTGACGGCGCTGGCATCGTTCTGGAGATCGACGGAAAATCGACGACTTTGATCCGCCGCTCTCCGCCGCTCGCGTTTGCCGGCGACGCCCCTATTCACGCCACGCCGGTCGACGGCCCGATA
>CAJCJC010000361.1 GCA_903970575.1 Alphaproteobacteria bacterium | reverse complement strand
GGCGTTCTGGGCGTCACTTTCAAACCCGATACGGACGATATGCGCGATGCGCCCAGCCTGGACATCATCCCGCTGCTCCAGGCGGCCGGCGCCACGGTTCAGGCCTATGATCCGGCAGGCATGCAAGAAGCCAAGGCTTATCTGCCCGAGGTGGTTTGGAAAGACGGCGCGTATGACGCGGCTTCCGGCGCGGACGCCCTGGTGATCATTACCGAATGGAATGAATTCCGGGCGCTGCAACTCGATCGCATCGCGGAAATCATGAACCGCCGCATCATTGTGGATCTCAGAAATGTCTACAATCCCGCGGACGCGGCGAAAGCCGGATTCTCCTACAGCTCCATCGGCCGCCCCCCGGTGGCGCGTTAAGCCCTTCCCTCCTGGAGTTCGGTCAGACATGCCCCAAGCTGGTCACAGCTTTCATCGCTCGGTCCTGCGCGAATACGATATCCGCGGCGTCGTCGGCGAGACCTTGAGCGCCGCCGACGCGCTCGCGATCGGCAAGGCCTACGCCACGCAGATTCTGCGGTCCGGCGGCAAGGTCATCGCGCTTGGTTTCGACGGGCGGGTCAGCTCGCCGGAACTCGCCCAGGCGGTGGCGGACGGGCTGCTGTCCACTGGCGTCACGGTCAAGCGCGTGGGCCTGGGGCCGACGCCGATGCTCTATTTCGCGGTCAAGCATCTGCACGCCGACGCAGGCATCATGGTGACTGGGTCACACAACCCGCCGACTCATAACGGCTTCAAGATGGCGCTGTCGAGCGGCCCTGTCTATGGCGACGCGATCCAGGCGATCGGCGCCATCGCGAAAGCGGGCGATTACGAAATCGGCGAGGGTTCCATCGAGGACCTCGATATCCGCGACGCCTATACCGACCGCCTGCTCCAGGATTACGCCGGGACTCGCGACCTCAAGATCGTGTGGGACGCCGGCAACGGCGCCACCGGCGACATTCTCCGCCGCATGACGGCAAAGCTGCCGGGCGAGCATATCCTGCTGTTCGACCAAATCGACGGGCGCTTTCCGAACCACCACCCGGACCCAACCGTGCCGGAGAATTTGGTCGACCTGCAAAAGGCGGTCGCCGAGCACAGGGCGGATATCGGGATCGGATTCGACGGCGACGGCGACCGAATCGGGGCCATCGACGGGACGGGCCGGATCGTATGGGGCGACCAACTCCTGGCGATCTACGCGCGCGAGGTGCTGGCCACACGGCCCGGCGGCATCATTATCGCGGACGTGAAGGCGAGCCAGGTTCTGTTCGACGAGATCGCGCGGCTGGGCGGGACGCCGCTGATGTTCAAGACCGGCCATTCCCTGATCAAGGCCAAGATGGCGGAGACGGGCTCGCCGCTGGCCGGTGAAATGTCCGGCCACATCTTCTTCGCCGATAAATGGTACGGATTCGACGACGCGCTTTATTGCGGGATCCGCCTCGCCTCGCTGGTGAGCCTCTCCGGCCGCTCGCTAGCCGCGATCGTGGATGAATTGCCGACGGTGTTCAACACCCCGGAAACCCGCTTCGAGGTCTCGGCCGCCCGCAAATTCGCGGTGATCGGCGAAGTGAAGGAACGGCTCGCCGCCATCCCCGACATCGCCGTCAACGACATCGACGGCGTGCGTGTGAACACCCCGGACGGCTGGTGGCTCGTCCGCGCCTCCAACACCCAGGAAGTCCTCGTCGCCCGCGCCGAGTCAGCGACGCTGGAGGGTCTGGATAAGCTGAAGGCGCAGATCGTGGCGCAGCTTGGAATCAGCGGAATTGCACCGCCGGAGGGGTTTTAGGGCTGGATTGACACTGAGGCCGGCCGAATATAGTATATACATATGTATATACTATGAGGTTTGTTATGAGGGTCGAGGTTAAGAAATGGGGCAATAGCGCCTCGGTCAGAATTCCTGCCTCCATCATGGCGGCGGCGGCGCTCAGCATCGATCAGGCCGTCGATGTCAGGGAGGAAAGTGGACGCATCATCATCGAACCGGTCAGGGCGCCCGTTTACACCCTGGATGAACTCGTTGGCCAGATGACGCCCGAAACGTTTCCCGAAGAGATCGATTTTGGTCCGCCTGCGGGTCAAGAAGTTTGGTAACCGAACGCTATGTTCCCGAGGCTGGCGATATCGTTTGGCTTAATTTCGATCCGCAGGCCGGACATGAACAAGCAGGACACCGCCCCGCGCTAGTCCTATCCCCTGCCCTCTACAATGCCACGCGCGGCATGATGATGTGCTGTCCGATGACTTCAAGAATCAAGAATTACGCTTTTGAAGTGGTCATCAGCCAGAATCCGCCAAGAGCCGTTCTCGCCGATCAGATTAAAAGCCTGGACTGGAGAGCGCGCGGCGCCGCACGAAAGGGGAAAGTTTCCGCGCACGTGTTGGCCGAGGTTCGAGCAAAGATTAAGCCATTGATTGGCCTGTAGCTTTGTTAAAATCTCCCCCTACTCACGATACGCGACAGATTGCTCGCTCACAGTTCATCCTGCGGCTCATCCTTGTCCAATCGGATCATGACATCCGCAACAGCTTTTTGCGCGGCGCCCTTCTCCAGCGCTAAACACGCCCTTACTCCGGCGCGGTCACGCGACGATCGATTTTGGCTCATCTTGACCGCGCGATCGCTTCGGACTCGTGGAAAGAGAGCGACGCCGGGGAATTATTGTCTATTCCGACGAGGCAAAGCAAAACGCCAGCCACCTCGTTCTGGCCCTCCGGTGGAAGCTCCCGAAGGGCGGCAACCGCTTTGTTCGGCAAATTTGTCATATGAGAATTGTATCATTGACTATGAAAGAAGAAAAACCTTTGTCGCCTGACAGTGGGTTCCGCGAACCCTCCTCCACTCATCGCATCACTCCACCGGTGTTTCGATCGGCGCGCAGTTGGTGCGGCCGAAGGCAAGGCAATCCTGCATATGGGCGGATTTGCCCAGTTCGCGCACCAGCAACCAGCCGAGGAACACCAGCACCGCCGCGAAAAGCAGCACGGCGACATTGGTGCGATTGCGGGCGCGGTCGTCGCCGGCCAACCCATCGGATGTCTCATCGTGCATGGGGAATGTTGGCTTCCTTGGCTCCGCACTCCGTCGTTTGAACGCCACGACGTTCTTGGCCGCGGCCGGTTCAGGCTGTCGTTCCGGTTCGGTCATCGCAATTATCCGCTCAATGTCCAAGCAAATCGTGAAATCGGCGCGCGGCGGCGAGGTCGGAGGCGACCGTGGCGCGCCTTGCGGTGGCCGCGGGGTCCTCGCCCCAATGGTCGATCTCGAAACTGGCGTCAATCTCGGCCGCCCGGAACGCGGCCTCGGGGTCGAGCACGCCGTTCAATAAGGCCAGCGCGATCGCGAACGATCCGCTGGACGATGCCGCCGACTGAAACGCGCAGAGACGCCAATCGTCCATCTCCGCCATCGCCTGACTCAATGCGTCGAGCGTTTCCACGGGTTGCGCCACAGGCACAACACCCGAGACGGTGTTAAGCCTTACGCCATATTCGGTCGCGAGCCATTCGACCAGCGGGTCCCAGGCGGCGCTTTGCAACCTGACCAACGCAGCCGGTTGATCGGCGCGATAGCAGATCGCGTCGGTTTCGGCATAGCGCAGAGTGGCCGCCATCACCTCGGCGCGATAGAGGCTGATATGGTCCAGCACGGTGGCCGCGAGTTGCATCAGCGGCATGGTCTCGGGCCGAATGGTCGAGCCCTGCACACGCCATTCATGAGCCACGGCGTCGGCCAGCGCACGGGTGGGAACCACCAGGGGCCAGCGCCCCGGCGTATTGACCGGCCGGTCGTCGAGCGCGAGCGCGAACCCCGCCTCCATATCGACCACCGACACCTTGGCGTAAAGGCGTTTCAGGATTCGATCTCCGCGAAGGGATCGCCGTCGCTCTTCGGGTTGAAGCCGAAATAGCGCCAGGTCTCGCGCATATGCGGCGGCAGCGGGGCGGTAACGTCGACCCGGCCTTTGCCGGATGGGTGCGGCAGGATCAGCCTGCGGGCGTGCAGATGCAGCCCCTTGCCGACGCCATCGCTTTCGATATGCGCGTCGGGGCCGCCATATTTGGCGTCGCCCAGAATGGGGGCGCCAATCGACGCCATATGAACGCGAAGCTGATGGGTGCGGCCGGTCAAAGGCCACAGCGCCACCCAGGCGGCCTTGTCAGCGGCCCGGTCGATCACGGAGAACAGAGAGCTCGCCGGCTTGCCGTCGTCATCGTCGCGCTCCATCCGCTCGCCGCGCGGGCCGTCCTGCTTCACGAGCGGCGCGTCGATGCGGCCGCGCGGTTCGCTCGGAACGTTGACGGTCACCGACCAGTAATATTTGCGCGCGGCCTTGCCCCGGAAAGTCTCGCCCAGGCGGCGGGCCGCCAGCACGGTGCGAGCCAGCACCAAAACCCCCGACGTATCCCGGTCCAGCCGATGGACGAGGCGCGGCCGCTCGCCGTCGAACGCCAGGGCGTCGAGCATGCCATCCAGGTGGCGGGTGGTCCCGCTACCGCCCTGCACCGCGAGTCCGGTCGGCTTGTCGATCACGATCACCCAGTCGTCACGATAGAGCACGCGGGCGCGCAAATCCTCGGCGTCATGGTCGGTGACCGGCTTGCGCGGTTTGTACGCATGGGGTTCCGGCTCAGCCAGCGGCGGAACCCGCACGGTCTGGCCGGGGGCGAGCCTGGTGGCGCTATCGGCGCGTTTGCCGTCGATGCGAATCTGGCCCGTGCGCAGCAGCTTTTGCAACTGGCCGTTCTTGACGTCCGGAAAGCGGCGGCGGAACCAGCGATCCAGCCGCGTGTCGTCCTCGTCCGCGCCGACGGGAATGAGTTGCACCTGGCTCATGTCACACCGAATATCCAGCCCTCGGCGCGCATCGCGAGCGCATCCAGGCCGGGGGGCGCCCAGACCGAAGGATCGTCGGCGATATGCCGAAGCCCCGCCGCCGCGACCAGCGCGTCGGTTTCATGATCGGTGAAGGCGGCGGCCGCATCGTATGGCCGCGAGCCGAGCGCGCCCAGACAACGATTGAGATCGTCCAGATTCCTGACCTTGCCATTGCCGTGTCCCGCCATCCGCAAGAACAGCCTGGGGTAGAGTTCGACGCAGACGATCCGCGCGCTTGCGCCGCGTTCGAAGGGCCATACGCCGAAATCGTCGCCCAGGCGCTGCTTTAACGCCGCGAGCATCCGCATTCCCGCGAGGCCGCCTTTGCCGACCTGCTTGGCGCCCACCAGTTTGAGCGGACTTTCCGGCGCGCCCAGGCCTTTGTCGCGGCACGCAAGCTCGGTCGCGCGGTGATG
>CAJCJC010000360.1 GCA_903970575.1 Alphaproteobacteria bacterium | reverse complement strand
CATCTTGGCGAAATGCTGGGCGCTATCGATAGCGGTATTTGCGCAAGATGGGCCGAAGCGGTCTGCCACGGACGATTTAACCGATAAGAGCCCGTCGCGCACGTTTCGCGATGACCGCGAGGTATCAACTTGGGAAATTAGGTCGTCCAGCATTTCATCGGTAATGCGCGACGACGCGGCAAGCTTCTGGCTTGATTTCAGACGCTGTAGGTCAGCATTGTCTATCCACAAGACATTATGGCGTCGGGCAAGCTCTCGCAATGAGCGACGATTGTCGCTAGTCGCGACTCCGGCTGCCTCCACCTGGATTATTTCGGCCAGTCCTTTGACGAAGAATAGCCGCTCAGCCGCCTTGGGCTGCGCGTTGTCTTTGATGTCGATGATGATTCGGCGACGGGCAAGGGTTGCCGATCGCTCGTACAGCCAAAGGTCAATATCAGTAAGGTCATCGTCACCATTGCGCAGCTTGACGCCCCGCACAACGAAGAACCCCGCCTCTAAAAAATACGAGCGGACAATCTCCTCAGTCTCCAGGCCCTTTTTCCCAGTCTTCTTAACGCCGCTCATAGGCCACCTCCGCCCCGCACGGCGCTAAGAAGCGACCGCGTTTGTGCCTTGCTCGTGGCAGACTGGGTCTTGCGTAGACCGACGCGAGCTACCTCGGGCGGCGTATAACTACGCATTCCAGCGCTGGGCAAAGTCTCAAGAGCTGAAGCTGCGGCATTGCGTCCTTTAAGGACCTCCAACGCGATCACGCCTACTTCGCGCTTGAGAAGACGCATCGTAAAGCCGTTGCCGACGTGCTCGGTCTTTACTACCCGCTCAAGCTCCAGTGCCCGATAGTCGTTGCCGATCGCTGGAGCTGGACCCACTGTCCCTCCGCGAATGAGTTTTCCGAGTAACAAGTCGATACTCCAGATACGGCCTCGCACATGGGAGCTCTGCGACATACCGTAGCTTAGCGCAGCAACGAGTGCCTTTGCATGATCGAACGCATCCTCGGTTAAAGGGTTGCTGAACTTGTGAAATGCTCCTGGCGCCGTGATGAAAACGTGGTCGCCTGCCTCGTTGGAAACGATATTCATGTCGTAGAGTGCGGCCGCTCTCACTTTGGAGAACAGCGTCTCACCAAGAAGTGCACCCGCCTCGGATGCGACGATGGCCCCGTTGGCCTTTACCTTTGCATCAAATTCCGAGAGCTTCGCTTGCTCCGCTGAATTCAACGAGCTCAGCACCTTCATCGTCTTGCTTGCGATGTCGCGCCGGAAAAGATTGCCATTGAAGAGAAGCCGGTCGGCACCTTCCCCCTCGGCATCTACGAAGCCAATCTGGGAGGCCTGTTGGACGAAATCCGAGGCGTCAGCCTTGGTCAGCTTGTGCGTGTCACTAATTAAATCAATCGCCCCTTCGGCGGAGATTGGCGCTTGCGACGACAGTTCGGCGAGCGTGATTGCTGCTCGTTCGATCGATTGTGGATCATTGTCCTCGAAGAGATCGGTAGCATGTGTCAACGCTGAGGTGCCGGTCACGCCAAGAACCGACACCGCCCCGCTCGCGGACCGGTCTATCAGCTTGCGTTTCTGAAGATGGTCAAGGCAGGCTCCCATCTCAGTTTTCGGGTTGAGGTTGCCGATTTTGGCGGCGGCCGTGACCTGTTGGGCAGAAAGCGTGGCTTGATCGCTTTCCCCAAGCCGCGCGAGCAGGCTGGCCGCCTTCGCTGCAAGATCGATTGCACTGAACTCGGCTGCCCCGCGGACGTCGGCCGCGACTTTCCGGCCATGGTGGATTATCCAAGCTCCTGTTGTTTGTTTATCCACGGGAATTTCCGCCATTCAAAACGCGTTGACCGTTTAATTGATATCTATTGCTGGATTGTGGCGGCTAAACTTAAGCCTTGCCGATATATTATGGAGTTATTAATCCATCGCAAATTCTACATACCGATCCTCACGATCCCCACAGTTTCAAACTCTATGCCATTCTCGGCGCTTTCGGACACGCTGCGGCCGCCCGTACCGGCAGGCGCGCGATCTCCCGTCCCGCCTTTTCCTCGGCGATGCGGATGTCATAGGCGCTCTGTAGGTTGAGCCAGAACTGCGCATCGGCGCCGAACCAGTGGCCAAAGCGGAGCGCGGTGTCGCCGGTAACGGCGCGCTTACCGGCGATAATCTGGCTAATCCGGTTCGGCGGCACGTCGATTTGCCGCGCAAGCTCGGTCGGGGTAACGCCCAGCTCGTCCAGTTCGTCCTTGAGGACTTCGCCGGGATGGACCGCTCTCATGAACATGGCATGGTCTCCTTGTGCTCAGTGATAATCCACGATTTCAACATTGCTCGGCCCTGTTTGACCGTCCGGCCAGCTGAAACAGATGCGCCATTGCTGATTGATGCGAATGGAATACTGTCCGCTTCGATCCCCTTTCAGCGCTTCGAGCCGGTTCCCTTGCAAGGCGCGCAGAGTATCGAGCGAGAGCGCGGCGTTCAGGATCGACAGTCGCCGCGCCGCCTGATCTTCAAAGCCCTGAAACGCTTTGACGAATCCCCCGTCCGCGAACTGCTCCGTCTTTTTGTCTCGATAGCTTAGGATCATCGGAGTTTGATATTATCCCGTTGACGCTATACGTCAAGCGTCAATCTGCGCGGGGCTCAGCTCTTTGGCGTCCACTTCCTTGCTGATCTCGATATTTCCCAAAATCGGGCGCCTCAAAATAGCAAGTTGATCGCCGCGCTCATGATCCTTAGACCTTGATCCGTGAATTTTCGCCAGAGGCCACCGAAATCATGACCACAGCCATCCTACCCGAAGCTCTGCAGCATCTCAGCGGCCGCATCGTCGATGTCGATACGCATGAGATGATGCCGGCGCAGGTTTGGGTCGAGGAATTCGGCGATGTAGACCAAAGCTTCGTGGACGCCTTTCTCCACGATGAAACGCTGGGCAGCCCGTCTCCCAACAACCCCAATCAGCCGAAATACGCTGGCGATTTCATGGCGATCGGGGAAGACATCTGGACCGTGAAGGGGCCTTTGGCGCCCGGCGCCGTCAATCCTGAGCGGCGGCTCGCGGTCATGGATTTGATGGGGATCGACCGGCAGTTGATGTTCCCGACCAGTGTCGCCCTCTATGGCATGGGCTTGATGCTCTACCCCCCCGAGTATGGCTTTCTCCGCCGCTTCACGGGCGACAGGCGGGAAACCGGCCGCGCCCTCTGCCACGCCTATAACCAATGGATCGCGCGCCGCGCGGTGTTCTCGGACCGGGTCCGGCCGGTCGCCGTCCTGTATGGCGACACGCCCGAGGAATTGATGAGCGTGACGAAATCCGTCATCGCGAGCGGCGTCAAGGCCGTGATGCTGATGGGTTCCGTGTTGCCCGGCGGCCAATCCCCGGCGAGCGATCTGCTGGACCCGTTCTGGCAAATGCTGACGGATGCCGGAGTCATCGCGACGCTGCATATCGGCGCCGAAGGCGGCTTCCTCAAGACCGATCGTTGGCGCGACGCCCCGGCCTTCGAGGGCTACCGCGTCCATGCGGAACTCAATTTCGATCCCTGGCGCCTCTCCATCGGCAGTTGGCCCGCCGAGAATTTCATCACCAGCATGGTTCTGGGCGGCGTCTTCGATCGTCACCCAAAACTGCGCCTGGGCGCCATTGAGCTTGGGGCCTTCTGGATCGGCCCGATGGTGGAAAAGCTCGATCACATCCACGCGATGAAAAGCGCCGCGATCGGTCCCGGCGTCTATCGCCTTCCGGAGAAACCTTCCGACTACATCCGCCGTCATCTCAGCATCACGCCCATGGTCGGCGAGCCCGTGGACCGATACATCCAGCGTTATGGGATGGAGGAGATTTACTGCTTCTCCAGCGACTACCCGCATATCGAGGGTGGCCGCAATCCGGTCGAAACCTTCTATAACAGTGTAAAGGATTTGGGCCCGGATATGGTGGAGAAGTTTTTCGTCTCCAACGGCGCGCGGCTGCTGGCGGCCTGAATTCTGATTTTTCCGACACCATCCCGAAAGCGCTCATGCAGACCGAAGCCCCCTTACGGGACATCTCTCTTGTGGCGCCCGCCACCCATTCCACCATCGATTCCGCCTTCGTCGCCCGCGAGGTGGAAGCGCATTATCATGTGTCCGGGCGCGTCACCGCCGAACTGCTCTATCGCGGCGTCAACGACGTCTACATCATAAAGGATGACAACGGTCGGCGCGCGATGCGCATCTGGCGCGCCGGAACCCGATCCATCGCCGGCGTCATGCAGGAACTGGATTATCTCGATTTCCTGGACAGCCACGGCGTTCCGCTCTCCAAAAGCATCCCAACCAGGACGGGCGATCGCTATATCGCCGTGAACGCCCTCGAGGGCGTCCGTCCCGCCGTGCTCTACACCTGGGCGCCCGGCGTCAAGTTTGGCGACGCGCTGGATGTCGAGGTGGCGGAGCGCATCGGCGGCAAGTTCGCCGAAATGCATCTGATCTCAAAGGATTACAAACCGGCGCAGGACGTGCCGGACGACCCCATCGCGTCGCTGCGCGAAAATCTGCCCTCGTTCCTGCTGTGGGTTGAGGATCGGCCCGACGATGTCCGCGATTACGTCAAGCTGACCGAGACCTTGGCCGAGCGCCTGAATACCCTCGACGGCATGGATTTGCCGCGCGGCATGTGCCACCAGGATATGCACCCCAGCAACGTCCACCTGTCCTCGGATGGAACCATCACCTTCCTGGATTTCGATGGCTGCTCGATCGGTTATTGGCTGCACGACGTGAAGAATTTCATTTTCGGCAGCGCGTTTTACGGCTTCGACGCTATCTACGGCGCGGCGTTCGAGAGAGGTTATCTGAGGATCAGGCCCTACACCGCCGACGAGGTGGAGTCGCAGGAATTATTTCTCCTCAATAAGGCGTTTCGTCTGCTGGGCGGCGCCGCGCGCGGGTCCAACAGCCGCGGCCGCGATCTGCTGCGGCTGCAAAACCTCGATTGGTTCGCGCGATATATCAAACCGCGCGCCCGATCCCTGGGTCTGCTTTAGAAAGGGGAGGGGGGAACCGAGCATGGCCATAAACATCGATCGGGGATTCGTTCGCATCAGCGAGGGGCAGGTGCATGTGCGCCGCGTCGCGGGAGCGGATGGCCGCCGGCCGCTCTGCATGATCCATTTGTCGCCGCTATCCTCCAAAAGCCTGATCCCGTTGATGACCGGGCTTCGGGAAGTCGGCTTCGATGCGCCGCTGGTGGCCCCCGACACGTTGGGCAACGGCGAATCCGCGCCGCCGACGCCGCCCGAGCCGGATATCCCATATTTCGCGGATAGTCTGGCGCGGGTGTTGGATGCGCTGGGCATCGATTCGATCGATCTGTTCGGCATGCACACCGGCGCCCGCACCGCTTGCGAATTCGCCTTGGCCCATCCGGATCGCGTCCACCGCCTCGTCCTCGATGGCATCACGGAATACCCCCCGGAAACCCGGGCCCTG
>CAJCJC010000359.1 GCA_903970575.1 Alphaproteobacteria bacterium | reverse complement strand
GGTATAGGTCGAGACCCAGACCGGCGCGCGGTTGCGTTCGGCCCACAGCGTCGCGGCGGCGAGATAGCCCAATGTCTTGCCCACGCCAGTACCCGCCTCGGCGATCACGGCGTTGGGCGCGTCCGGCGTTTCGCGCGGCGCGAAGGCGCTGACGACGGCGCTCGCGAAATCCGCCTGTTGCGGCCGGGGCTCGGCGGCGTGATCGCGCTCCACCGCGATCATTTCGGCCAGACGCTTGCGCGCCTCGTTGGGCGTGACCGGCAACTGGCCCGGCGGCCCCTCGCGCGGCTCGTCATCCCATTCGGGCAATCCCCGCCAAATCTCGAACGCGCGCGATTGCGCTTGCGCCCGCGGCGCGGCGCCCAGCGCCGCCATGACCGATTCGCCCCAGCTCCACCCGCCGCGATGCATCGAATCCGCCAGCCCGGCGACATCCGAATGCGCGTCGGCGCGCCCTTGGGCCAAATCCGACAACAGCCGCTCCGCGATCGCGCCCATGCTGACGCACTGCGCCGCCAGCGTCTTCGGCTTCGGCAGGACAAGCCATTCCGCAAGCCCCAGAACCGTCGGCAACACAAAGCGCGCCGGATGCGTGAACGCGAAAAGATCGAGCAGGTCGAAAGCGGGAAAGCGATCGACGCCCAGCCGGCGCGCGACCGACCGCGCATGGCAAACCATCGCGCCGTCCACGAGCCGCGACGCCGCCCCCTCCAGCGATAATTCCTCGATTTCTCCATCCGGCGACAGCCACGCCGCATGCCGCGCCGACACCGCGAGAACGCCGACATTCGGCAAAACTATGCGTGCGGGCCGAACCTGCGCGGCTGGTTGGATCATGGTCCATGACTTGAGAACGCGCGGGACAGGGCGCGAGTCCTAACAGCCTAGGGCGTTCGCCCTGGGATCGCCAGCCCGGACGTTGAGACGGCGCCTTGTCTCCGGGATATCACCGGTTATATTACTGGAAATATCCAGGAGGGTATTTGTGAGCACTCAGCGGAACCAGGCAATCCGGAATTATCGCACCCGCCTCGGCGAGCGGGGTATGGCGCGCTTCGAGGTTCTGGGCCGGGAGGCCGACCGCGACCTGATCCGTTCGATCGCTCGTCGTCTGTCCGACGATGGTCCCGATGCCGTGCGCCTTCGGGAGACCGTAATCAAAACTCTATCCGGCGAACCGCCGAAAAAAGGGGGCATTCTGGAAGCGTTTCGTCGTTCGCCCATGGTCGGCGCCGATCTCGACCTGACGCGCCCCATAGAAGACGGACGCAAGGTCGATTTGTGACGCGATACCTGCTCGACACGAACATCCTCAGCAATATCACCAAACCGGCGCCGTCGGAATCGTTGCTCGCGTGGATGGCGGATCAGGTCGACGAAGACTTGTTCATCGCCTCATTGACGATCGCCGAAATCCGAAGGGGCGTCTTGGAAAAGCCCCCTGGCCGCAAGCGCGACCAATTGGAAGCCTGGTTTTCAGGACCGACGGGACCGCGGGCGGTCTTCGCCGGACGCGTGCTTCCGTTCGATGAGAAGGCCGCTCTGGCGTGGGGAAGACTGATGGCGGATGGCAAGGCCAGCGGTCGCCCGCGCAGCGGCTTCGATACGATCATCGCCGCCATCGCCGAGACGAATTCCTGTGTCGTGGTTACCGACAACGAGAAGGATTTCCGCGGCGTCGAGATACTCAACCCGCTGCGGCCATCGCATTAAATCGGACATCTCGCTGAAATGGAATGCGATTTTCGATATGCTGGACTGGTGACGATGCGTAAATTCTACTAAGCGCTGTTGCTGTTAATGGTCATCTGCGTAACAGCACAATCTCGACGCCAATATCTTCGATAGCGGCCCAGGCGCGATCCGCGGTAACGGCCCGTCCATCAATCCGCTTGGCGAGCGCCAGACAGGCCCGGTCTCCAAGCGATAAACCTTGCGCTCTTGTCTTCCCACGAAGATCGCCAGTGATTTCGGCTTGATCCAAATCGAACGGCGCAATCTCAATTCCCGTGTCGATCAATACCGATTTCGCCATTGCCGCCGTCATGCCTCGCTCCACAAGCTTGGAGATGACCTCCGCGGCATTGACGGTCGAGATGATGGACTCCCGAATGATGTCATCGACGATATCGGCTCCGGCCTCTCCATAAAACGAAGCCAACACCGCAGAAGAATCAAGAGCCGATCTACTCACGCGCGGCTTCCGCATGCCGCTCGGCGATCAATTCATCGACGACGCTTATACCCCGCTCGGCCGGCGCGTAACGCCGAACAAGGCTCCGGACTCGCTCGAGAGCCTTCTTATGAGGTTCGAGGATAATGACCCCATTCTCGACACGAGCGAGAAAATCGCCACCGTCGGGCAAGCCTACTTCAGTGCGAAGTGCGGCAGGCATAACAAGCCTGCCATTATCCGCCATTTTCACATGAGATTGAGCCATGTTTCACCATAAAAATGCCAACTCTGAGTAAAGTGTCATTTTGTTGCCGTACTGTCAAAATCTCTATAAATAACATTAATTCATACTGTGGTTTAAATCGGATTGCTTGGCCACAGAGGCAACCGGCGTTGCGCGTCTTACCTTGTCCATTGCCCAAGGCCCGAGTTGACCTCTCCCGCCCTGGGTCCTAGTTTCCGCCGACTTTTGGATTAGGGCTTTGTGAAATGACCGCCGAATTGAGAGAGGCCGCACAGAATGGCCGCGCCTGGCCGTTCGAGGAGGCGCGCAAGCTGGTCGCGCGGTTCGAGAAGGCTCCGCCCGCCAACGGCTATGTCCTCTTCGAAACGGGTTACGGGCCCTCGGGCCTACCGCATATCGGCACGTTCGGCGAGGTCGTCAGAACCTCGATGGTGCGGCACGCCTTTAACACGATGTCGGATTTGCCGACCCGGCTGTTCTGCTTTTCGGATGACATGGACGGGCTCCGCAAGGTTCCGGACAATATCCCGAACCGCGAAATGGTGGCCCAGCATCTAGGCAAGCCGCTGACCACGATCCCGGACCCGTTCGGGACGCATGAAAGCTTCGGACATCACAACAACGCCCGGCTGCGCGGCTTTCTCGACAGTTTCGGCTTCCAGTACGAATTTCAGTCGGCGACCGATTGGTATAAATCCGGCCGCTTTGATCGGGCGCTGCTGAATGTGCTGGCTCATTACGACGCGGTGATGGCGCTCATGTTGCCCACGCTCGGCGAGGAACGGCGCGAAACCTATAGTCCTTTTCTGCCCATCTCCCCCAGCACCGGCCGCGTCTTACAGGTTCCCGTGATCGCGCATGACGCGGCGGCGGGGACAATCACCTTCAAGGACGAGGATGGCGCGGTTCACGAGGTGCCGGTCACGGGCGGTCATTGCAAGCTGCAATGGAAGCCGGATTGGGCGATGCGCTGGTTCGCGCTGGGCGTCGATTACGAGATGTCCGGCAAGGATCTGATCCCCTCGGTGCAGCTGGCGCAAAAGATCGTCCGCGCGCTTGGCGGAACGCCGCCGGAAGGCTTCAGCTATGAGCTGTTCCTGGATGACAAGGGCCAGAAGATATCGAAGTCAAGGGGGAATGGCCTGGCGGTTGAGGATTGGCTGCGTTACGCGCCGCCCGAAAGCCTGTCGCTTTACATGTATCAACAGCCCCGGCGCGCCAAGAAGCTGTATTTTGACGTCATCCCGCGCGCTGTCGATGAATACATAACTTTCGCCGAGAAGTTCCCGGGCGAGGCGCCGCTCGCCCAAATCGAAAACCCGGTCTGGCACATCCACGCCGGCGCGCCGCCGGCGCTCGATTGCCCGCTGACATTCACCATGCTGCTGAACCTCGCGGGCGTGGCCAATGCCGAGGACCCGTCGGTTCTGTGGGGCTTCATAAGCCGCTACGCGCCTGCCGCGACGCCGGCCGCCTCGCCCTTCCTCGGGCGCCTCGTGGAATACGCCATCAATTATTATCGCGATTTCGTGAAGCCCGCGAAAAACTTCCGCGCCGCGACCGATGTCGAGCGCGCCGCGCTGCTGGAGCTTTCGGCCAAGCTGGCGGACATGCCGGCCGACAGCACCGCCGAGGCCATTCAAACCGAGGTCTATGAGATCGGCAAACGCCATCCATTCCCGGAGCTGAAGGATTGGTTCAAGGGAATCTACGCCGTCCTGTTCGGACAGGCCGAGGGTCCACGCATGGGGTCGTTTATCCAGCTTTATGGAATCGTCGAGACCCAGGCGTTGATCGCCGACGCGCTGAGCGGTGGATTTCTGAAAGCCTAACTATACATCCGCCGCCTCCGCCTTGGCGGCGCCATGATCAAGCGTTAATAGCTTGTGGGTGACACAAGCTATCCCGCTAATCGGCCCATCCACCGTTTCCGCCCGGCATATCCGGACGATCGGCATCCTGTTGGCCGTTCTGGCGCTCCCGGTCTTCGCCATCGTCGCGATCGCGGCAGGGAAGGAGGCTGGGTGGGATTTCCAGAATTATCACTGGTACGATCCCTACGCCCTTCTGAATGGGCGGCTGGGTTTCGACATCGCGGTCGCCCATCACGCCACCTATTACAATCCATTCCTCGACGTGCCGCTCTTCTGGCTGGCGACTCATTTTCCCGCCTGGGTCGGCGGCGCCTGGCTTGGCGCGGAAGCCGGCGCCGCGGCGGCGCTGCTCGGCGGCATCGCATACCGGCTATTGACGTTCGAGGACAAAAAGACCCGTCTCGCCGTCTCCGTCCTGCTGGCCCTGGCCGGAATGGCGGGCGGCGGCGCGCTCGGTGAAATCGGCAAGACGTCGGATGATATTCCAGCCGGCATCGGCGCCATCGCCAGTATTTTCGTGCTTGTCGCGGGGTTTTCCCGCGTCATCCGGGCGAACGCGCGCGACCTTGTCTGGACCGTCGGTCTCGCCGGTTTCCTGGCCGGCGCGTCGCCCGGCCTCAAGCTGACGGCGCTGCCCTATGTCGTCGGGCTGACGCTGGCCGTGCTGTCGCTCCCCGGCTCCATTCCCCGCCGGCTGATGCGGGCGACGGCCTTTGGGCTTGGCGTGCTGCTCGGCATCGCGGTCTTTGGCGGCCCGTGGTTCTGGACGATGTGGCGGTTCAGCGGCAATCCGGTCTTTCCGTATTTCAACGATATCTTCGCCTCGCCGCTGGTGCCGCCCGGCAGCTATCGCGACGAAACCTTCCTACCCAAGGATGGCGTAACCCGCCTGTTCTTTCCTCTGATCTTCAGCGCCAATTCCTTGACCGTGGCCGAGTGGGAATTTCGCGACGTCCACATCCTGATCGCCTATGTCCTGACGCCGATCGCGGCGGTGGCGGCCTTGTTCAAGAAGCCGCCGGGCCGGGCGCTCGTCCATCCGCTAATGGCGCGCCTCATCTTGGTCGGCGCGGCCGGCAGCTATGTCGTCTGGCTCTATCTGTTCGGTATCTACCGCTATTTGATCCCGTTGGAGATGCTGTCGCCGGTGATCATCGTGGCCGCGACCGGCCTTTTGCCACTTAGATCGGGCTCCAGGATCGTCATCATGATTCTTCTCCTGGGCGGCGCCCAGTTGATGGCCTGGAAGGGCGATGAACCGCGATCGGGCTGGAATGGCCCTTATGTCGACGTCAAGGTTCCACCGATCGCCGATCCGGCCCATGCCATCGTGCTCATGACCGAGACCGCGCCCATGGCCTATGTCATTCCAGCCTTCCCGCCGGAGATTCCCTTCCTGCGCATTCAGGGCTGGATGATCGGCTCAAAAGATCGCGAATCGGTCCTGGGGGCCGAGATGCATCGGCGGGTGGAGGAACATCAAGGCCCAATCTATGGTCTGTACTGGCCGGTCGAGCATGAAGCCACGGTCGGCGCCTTCGCCGATTACGGCTTGGCGCTTGACGATTCCGGCTGCAGGCCCGTCGAAAGCAACATCCAGGAACCGATAGATCAGGGCAAACCGCTGCTGCTTTGCCCCCTTAAGAGGATTTCGCCATGACGGATTCCACCACGACCACCGCGCGCGCGCCGCGCGTCGCCGTTCTGGCGCCCTGCTATAACGAGGCGGCGGCGATCGGGCAGGTGGTAAAGGATTTCAAGGCCGCCCTGCCGGACGCGACCATCTATGTCTATGACAACAACTCCAGCGACGACACCTCGGCCGTGGCCCGCGCCGCGGGGGCTGTGGTGCGGCTGGAGACGATGCGCGGCAAGGGAAACGTCGTGCGTCGCATGTACGCCGATATCGAGGCGGACGTGTATGTCCTGGTCGATGGCGACGACACCTACGAAGCCGCCGCCGCCGCCGCCATGGTCGACCGGCTTTGGGCCGAGCATCTGGACATGATCAACGGACGGCGCGTCACGGATATCCAGGCCGCGTATCGCGCCGGCCACAGGCTCGGCAATGTTGTCCTGACGGGCATCGTCCGCAAGATTTTCGGCGATCCCATCCACGACATGCTGTCCGGCTATCGCGTCATGTCCCGGCGCTTCGTCAAGTCCTTCCCGACCATCGCCGAGGGCTTCGGCATCGAAACCGAGATGACGGTCCACGCCTTGCAACTGCGCATGCCGCTCGCGGAAATGCCGACCCAATACAAGGACCGCCCTGTTGGCTCGGCCAGCAAGCTCCGCACCTATCGCGACGGCGTGTTGATCCTGAACACGATCCTGGCCCTCATCCGGCAGGAACGGCCGATCACGTTTTTCGGCGTGATCGCGGCGATCCTGACCCTCCTCGCGCTCATTCTCATCTACCCGGTGGTGATCGACTATATCCACACGGGGCTGGTGCGGCGGTTTCCGACCGCGATTTTGGCGACCGGCATCATGATCGCGGCGTTCCTAAGTCTGACGTCCGGAATCATCCTGGATTCGGTCACGCGCGGCCGTTGGGAGGTGAAGCGCCTTCAATATCTGGCGCTGAAGGGGCCGGGCGTCGATTAATGTTGCCTTCCGCCCCGTGAACGCTCCAACTGCGCCGCGCGCGGTCACGTACGGCGTGCTTCTTGGACCGACTCTCTGTACAATTAACATCCGTGCAAGCGCCTTCCGGTAACATCCAAATACCTTGATTATCGATCGTTTCGACTTATCCCGCCCGATCCTTCGGTTGCTGCCGCCCGAGTTGGCGAACGCCGTCGCCGTCAGGGCAATGGCGCTAAACCTTGCCGGAAAGGGGCCGAAGCGAAACGATTCGATTCTGGCGATCCGCCGATTCGGGCTCGATTTTTCCAATCCGCTCGGTCTTGCCGCCGGCTTCGATAAAAACGCCGAAATTCCCTACGCCGCCTTGCGCCTTGGTTTCGGCTTCGTGGAATTCGGGACGGTGACGCCATTGCCGCAACCGGGCAATCCCAAACCGCGTGTTTTCCGCGTCCCGAGCCACCGGGCGGTGATCAACCGGCTTGGTTTCAATAACCACGGATTGGACGCGGCCGTCGCCCGTATCGAAAAGCTTCGGGCCGGCCCACGCGCGCCCCAGGGATTGATCGGCGGGAATATCGGGC
>CAJCJC010000358.1 GCA_903970575.1 Alphaproteobacteria bacterium | reverse complement strand
CTTCCGATCTGCGGACGTGCTCCGCATCGATCCTCCAGGTTGGGACGAACCCGGCGTTATTCCCGAGGTGACGCTCGGCAAGCGATGCGCCCGGTTGAATCTGGAACTGCGGGACGATCGTCGCGCGTTCGAGGGTTTGCTGTCGCGGGCCGATATGCTGATCCATGGATATCGGCCAGGCGCGCTCGATAATCTGGGCTATGGCGAGGCGGCGCGCCGTTCGATCAATCCGGGTCTGATCGACGTGTCGCTGGACGCCTATGGCTGGTCAGGCCCATGGAGCGGCCGGCGCGGTTTCGACAGCCTCGTTCAGATGAGCGCCGGAATCGCCCATGCCGGGATGGACTGGAAACGCGCGGATCGTCCGACCACGCTGCCGGTCCAGGCGCTGGATCACGCCACGGGATACCTCATCGCGGCGGCCGCGATCCGCGCGCTGATCGCGCGTTCGAACGGCGAGGGCGCCGTGACGGCGCGTCTCTCGCTGGCCCGCACCGCCAAGCTGCTCGTGGAGGCCCGCCGTCCCGGGAAAGCGCCCGACGCCTGGTCGAAAAACACCGATGCCGATCTTGCCGAGGGCATCGAACATACGGATTGGGGCCCGGCGCGACGTTATACGCCGCCGGCTGCGATAGAGAGCGTTCCCATGTCGTGGGACCGGCCTGCCTCTCGGCTTGGCTCGGTTGAGGCGCGATGGGAAGGCTAGTAGCCGGCGTCAATGAAAATACCGGCCTGCCGTAGGTGGGCTGCTTGCAGCCCACCCCCTTCGCATCGCTCCACTAAACAGAATGAGCGACTCATGGCGCTAATCTTAAATATCAGCGATGAGGCTGCGTTGGCCGATCCATGGCCTTAAGAGACTGATTTTGAAACGAACCGCACATTGGGGAGCTTCTCGAAATGTCGATCGCATGTCAGCAGGTCGGCTTCATGGGCCAGGGCGGTTGCATAGACGATCGCATCCGCTGTCGCCAATTTATATCTGGCGCTCAGTTCCGCCGCTGCCAGCGCCGTCGCCGTGTCGAGATCGGCGATGACGCAGGTCGCGGTAAACGCAATCACCCAGTCGGCCTTCTCCTCCCCGATCTCACGAGTCAACCATTTGGCGAGTTCCATTTGAATGATGGTTGGCACGAGCCATTCCGTGCGAGTCGGCAACTCCGCTACCAGCGCGACGCCGACCGCGGAACCGATCAGCCACTCGATCCATGCCGAGGTATCGACGACGCGCATCAAACTCGGTCGGTTCGATCCCGATAATCGGCCGGGCTGGCGCCGCGCGCCGAACCCGCGAGTTCCTCGATCGTCGGGGCTGGCACAAGCATCATGCCCTCACCCTTGGGTATGAACGCAAAAACCTGGCCTGCCCGCCAGTGTCGCGCCGCTCTTATCGATTTCGGAATCGAAATCTGAAATTTGCTCGAAAGCGTGGCTGTGTCCTTCTTCGCCATTACCGTTTCTCCATCGATCATTGTAGGGTAAGACTATCATGAGAAGACGTCTGTCGTAACCACGCGCTTTCCAGCGCGATTCGGTCGGATCGTCACAGTGCCTTCGTGGTCTAAAATGCGCTTCTAAAGCAATTATTTAGATCAGAAAGCTCGGGGAATAACCCAGGCGCTCTTCAACGGATGCATGCCGATCCTGGGGTAATAGGATTCGGCCGCCGGGGCCGCGGCCAAAATCAGATTGGCGCGCGCGCCCGCCTTTGCATGGGTCTCGGCGATCAGGCGCTTGCCGATTCCCTGACGCTGATAGGCGGCGTCCACCGCCAGATCTGAGAGATAGCAGCAATAGGCGAAATCCGTTATGGCCCTGGAAACGCCGACAAGCCGGTTCCCGTCGCGCGCGGTCGCGATAATGTCCGCGTTGCGCAACATCCGTTCAAGGCGCTCCGCGTCATCGATAGGCCTGCGCTCCCCCAGCGTGGACCCGATCAGAACGGCGCGGAATTCTTCCGCCGAAAGCTCGGGTTCGATGGCGTAGGTAATTGGCATAAAGGTCTCGAAATAAGCAGGCCGACGGCGAACGAGACGGAAAGTTCGCCCAACGGTCCAGCTTCCGCATCCCACCCGTCATATTAACTCCGCCGACGGATGGCTCCCATAGTGTTCCATGTGATGCATCGCCGCTTGGCCGCAATGGAACAACGCATGCTTGCCGTGGTCGACCGCATTTTTGGTCTCATGACAGGCTC
Organism: Alphaproteobacteria bacterium; assembly: GCA_903970575.1. Lineage (GTDB taxonomy): Bacteria > Pseudomonadota > Alphaproteobacteria > BOG-932 > Roseiterribacteraceae > BOG-932. The sequence goes on along the minus strand of CAJCJC010000358.1, from coordinate 4,983 downwards.
TGACGTAATGCGCCGCGCCCTGGTGGGTCCAGGCTCGCGCATGATGACGGAGAGCGGCCTCGTGATGGTCGGCGGCCACGTCATGATGAGCCGTTCCGCTGATCGTCACGAGCGCCGCCAGCGCTGTCGACAAGGACTTTTCCGGCGAACGCCTCAAATAACGTGGCAATGTGGCGCCCTCGTGCTCGGCGTACTCAGCGCTCGCCGCCAGCCCGTGTTGCAGCGCGCAAAGCGCATGCCCGTGCGCGGTTACCGCTTGGTGCGCGGCATGCGCGTAGTTCTTGCCGATCCGATAATGCCGCGACGCTTCGCGATGAAAATACGCCGCCTGCTCGTGATGGATCGCGGCGGATTCATGGTGGTCGGCTAGGTCGTATTCTGCGTCTTGCGCCGCGGTCATGGCCGTTCCTCTTTTGCATCTTATCGCAACGATAGACGCTATCACTTCGCGGGCGAGAGGCTCAGGAGCGGAAAATACCTACGCGCTGGGGCGTCACCGTCAGCGATTGCGTGCACGCGGATGGCGCGCCGGCCGAAATGTTTCACCTGAACTTCACGGAAGTGACGGAGCTGACGCCCCGCCACCCAACCTGCGTCTTCGCCAAGGCCTGCGTCTTCGCCAAGGATTGCTGATTCGGTTCGCGCCGCTTCCGATTACCGCCCTTCTTCCGGCCGCCTCGGCCGGGGCGCCTCGACCTCACGAGCATGCAGCGCCCCGTTTCGGATAATTTCTCCGCGATGTTCCGCGAAGGCTCGTCGTTCGCCTTCCGTTGCAACCCTGCCGCGAAACGCAAACCCTGGATGGCCAACGCGCCATCTTTCGAACCAAATCGGATCCACGATAATTTCCGGCCCAAACGCCAGTACGGGAAATCTCACGAAATCCCATTCCGGCGGAAATCCGTCGAACACCACGCCCGGCGCGCACCAATAAACCTGACCGTTGCCATAGAGGCATTGGCCCGGCGCTCCCACCCAAACGGCGCCCGGCGGCGGCGGAGGAGCTTCCGCATACGCTGGCGGCGGCGGATATCCTGGAGGAGATGGATAGGCCGCAGGCGGAGGATAGTCGGGCGGGGCCTGGTTGGGCGCCGCCTGATATTGATAGTTTTGCGCGAAAGAAAGCGGCGAGACTCCCAACACGAACGCAAGACCGAAGCCCACCGCCGTCCGTCCCAGGCCAAAAACTATCCTCGTCAACCGCCGGTATCGGGCGCTTTCGAAGGAATCGATGATCTCCCCATCGGTCACTCTCCGCATTATCATCCTCACATCCACCCACTCTAAAAAACACTCATAGGAGATGGTGAACGCCCGCCAGTTTGGCTAGCGTCGCCGCGCCCGAAAACCAGCTATGACCATGTAAGACTCGGGCATGGAGCACTGTTATGCGCGGTTTATGGGTTTCGCCGGTTCTGATCGTCCTCATCGCCTCATCCGCCCTGGCCCGACCTGATTCGATCGAGGGCAAATGGCGCTTCAATCCCAAGGAATCGGAATTGCTGCCGGGCGAGGCCGCGCCGGCTGAGCTGATCATGAACATCGTCAAGGATGACGGCCGCGTCTTCCAATGGGTGGTCACGGTCAAGATGCCGGACGGGCAGGGTGGGTCCACCGCCTTCAAGGGGGCGATCGACGGCAAGGCCTATCCCGTAGAGGGTCGGCCGGGCAGCACGTCGGCGTTCAGTTGGACCGAGGACGGCTCGCTGAAGCAGGTGTCGGAGAGCCCCGGCGGAATCGCGACGGAAATCTGTAGTTTTCCGCCGGGGGGCAAGCGGTTCGTGTGCAACGCGCGGCAAACCGATATGCAAGGGCGCTCCGCGACCTATGTCGAGACGTTCGATCGGGTGAACGATCGCTAGCGGACTTGTTCGGCGCTGGGCAAATGCTACTGTCGGTTGATGAGTCACGGAAAAATCGAGCTAGAATGACGCTTGCCAGTACCCGCGCCGGGCTTTTGCGTGGATATGATTCCGGAAAATATTATTGCGAGTTGCTGGGCTCGTCCGACAGCCCCCATCCCGCGAGCGCGGTTATAGAGCGCCAACTTTCGACGATTTCGGAAGAGGAGCTGAGGAGCAGGGCGGCGGTCGCCGAAAACGATTTGCTCGACCTCGGCGTCACCTTCACGGTCTATTCGGAGAAGATGGCGATCGACCGCATTCTGCCGTTCGACATGATCCCCCGCGTCCTGACCGCGGCGGATTGGGAGATGATCGAGGCCGGAGTGATCCAACGCGTTTCGGCCATCAATCTCTTCCTGGCCGATATCTATGGCCCCCAGAACGTGCTGAAGGACGGAATCGTCCCGGCCGATCTTGTATTCGGCAACCCAAATTTCCGGCGTGAGATGCAGGGCGTGAAGGTTACGGGCGGCGTATACGTCGCGATCTGCGGCATCGATATCGTGCGCGACGAGTTGGGCCGCTTCCTGGTGCTGGAGGATAACGCCCGCACCCCGTCGGGCGTGTCGTATGTCGTCGAGAACCGGCGCATGATGCTGCGCGCCTGGCCCGAATTGTTCGAGGGGCTGCCGATCCGCCCGGTCGATGATTATGGGCCGCAATTGCGTAAGGCGCTAGCTGAATTATCGCCTACGTCCGCGTCCGCGCCGCTGATCGTCCTGCTGTCGCCGGGCGTGTTCAACTCGGCCTATTTCGAGCACGTGTTCCTGGCGCGCGAGATGGGCGTTCCTCTGGTGGAAGGGCGCGATCTGACCGTCATCGACGGCAAGGTGTTCATGCGAACGATCGCGGGCTTAAGCCGCGTCGACACGATCTATCGCCGGATCGACGACGATTTTCTGGATCCGCGCGTTTTCCGCTCGGACAGCGTGCTCGGCGTCCCCGGGTTGATGGAGGCCTATGTCTCAGGCCACGTTCAGCTCGCGAACGCGGTCGGAACCGGCGTCGCCGACGACAAGGCGGTCTATGCCTATATGCCCCGGCTGATCCGCTATTACCTTGGCGAGGACGCTATTCTCAGCAACGTGGATACCCATATTTGCGCCGAACCCGAGGGGCTGGCGTTTACGCTCGCCAATCTTGAAAACCTGGTGGTGAAGCCGGTGGGCGCGTCGGGCGGCTATGGGGTGATGATCGGGCCGCGCGCGAGCAAGGCCGAGATCGAGGAAACGCGGCTGAAGATCCTGGACGATCCCGGCAATTTCATCAGCCAGCCGGTCATAAATTTGTCGGTCTGCCCTACCTTATGCCCGGAAGGAATCGCGGCGCGGCATGTGGATTTGCGGCCCTTCGCGATCACCGGCAATAAGACCTGGGTGCTGCCGGGCGGACTGACCCGGGTGGCTTTGCGCAAGAACTCGCTTGTGGTGAATTCCAGCCAGGGCGGCGGCTCCAAGGATACCTGGGTGCTGATGCCCGAGGTGGCCAAGGCGCCGCCGGGGGTGGCCCGATAATGCTGCTCGCCCGTCATGCCGAGGCCGCTTTCTGGATGGCGCGCTATGTCGAGCGGGCCGAAAACCTCGCCCGCCTGCTCGATGTGCAGCAGGTTTTCGCCAGCGATTCGCGCGACCCCGCCAGTTGGCGGTCGATGCTCGTGCTCAACGCCGACGAGGCGCGGTTCCTTGAGACCCACGATACGATCGACCGGGCCTCCGTCACCGCCTTTTATGTCCTGGATCAGGACAACCCGACCTCGATCATATCGGCGATTCACATGGCGCGGGAAAACGCCCGGGCGCTTCGCCCTCTGATCTCGACCGAGATGTGGACCCAGCTCAACGTTTTCCACCGCCAACTTTACGCGCTGACGCCCACCGATCTGGGTGAGGCGCGGTTGCCCCGCACCTATCAGATGGTCAAGGAAGGGTGCCAGACGCATACCGGCATCACCGATGGTACGTTTTTCCGCGACGAGAGTTGGTATTTCTATTCGATCGGCCGCTGGCTGGAGCGAGCGGACCAGACGACGCGGCTGCTTGACATCAAATATCATCAGCTTCTGCCCCGCGGCGCCGATGTGGGCTCGGCCTTCGATATCGGGCAATGGAATTCGGTGCTGCGCTCGGCGGCGGGATATTATGCTTACCGCCGCGTGCATTCGCAGGCGATGAGCGCGGGCACGATCGCTGGTTTCTTGCTGCAAAACCGGGCGTTTCCGCGCGCGGTGGCGCTCTGCGTCAACGACATCGACCGCACGTTGCATGAGTTGAGGTCCCGGTACGGGCTGCGCGGCGGCGCCAAGGTTCTGGAGCGTATCGATGAGCTTCAGGCTGAGCTGACCGGGCGGCCCATCGAGCAGATATTGATCGCCGGACTGCATGAGTTCCTGGACATGACACAGAAGAGCCTCGGCTTGCTGGCGCTCGATATCGCGCGGGAATTCTTCCATCGCGACGAGGCCGCCCCGCGCGGCATGACCCAGAATCAGTAACGCGTCCGCCCTCAACGTCCTAATGAATGGGCAGCGGCGAGTCGATGCCGGTCAGCTTGGTGATGCGGGCGATGATGCGTGGATGCAGAACCATCTCGTCATCGGCGCCGATGATCTCGCCGATCAGGTCCGCGCTGAACACCACCGGTTGCCCGATCGTCAGGCTATCGATGACCTGGGCCTCGGTCCCGAACGGTTTCACCATCGTGGCGTAGGGCTCGTCGACATAGCGGCTATCCCAGGTCGAAACGGCGAGTCCGGGCGCGATCTGGATCGCGACCGAGCGATACCCGTCCTCGGTCTTGTCGCTGCCCATGAAGACGCCAACCCAATCTCGCGCGTCATGGGTCAGCCCCATATATTGATGGATATCGATCTGAAGCGCGATGCGGGCGCCCGTTCTGGCGTCCACGCTTCTGCCGGCCATGAAATCGCTTCGCGCCTTATCGACGATGGCGATGAAATCCCGCTCGGCCTTCGGTGTTTGCGCGTCGACCAAAAAAGCTGGCGCCGCCTGTTGCTGCGGCTGTGCGACGGCGCCCGGCCCTGCGGGGCAAAGCCAGGAGAGCGCGGCGGCCATCCCCAGCC
>CAJCJC010000357.1 GCA_903970575.1 Alphaproteobacteria bacterium | reverse complement strand
CGTCGATGATAATCAAATAACCGACAGGGCTTTCCGGATGCATTCGCGCTTTCAGTTGGTTTTGACCGCAGCTGTTTTTTGCGCCGCTAACGCGCAAGCCGAACCTGACCTGATCGGTGGCTATCGGCCAATTAAGCCGACGGAATCGGCCGTCACCATCACCCTGACCGGCCGTGATCTGACGCCGGACCAAGTGGTGTCGATCGCCCGCGGTGGCGCCAAGATCGCCTACAGCGCCGAGGCTAAGCAGCGGGCCGCCGACGCCTATGGCCTCCTGCTGGAAGGGGCGGCCGAAGGTGTGCCGATCTACGCCTTTAATCGGGGCGCCGGAACCAGCCGGGCGGTCACGCTGGAAGGCGACCCGAACTCTCCCGAGAACAAGGCCAGGCTGCTGGAGCGCCAGACCGCCGCCTTCGAACGTGGGCCGACCCAGGGCTATGGCCCTGAAATCGCGGAGGAGGAGATCGTGCGCGCCTTGATGGCGGTCCGCGCCAACACCCTGACCTATGAGGCCGCGAGCCCGCGCCTGCTTCAGATGCTGGCGGATTTGCTGAACGCCGACGTCACCCCAGTGGTTCAGTCACGAGGCACGGCGGGTGAAAGCGATATCGCGGTCATGGGCAATATCGCGGGCGCGATGATCGGAAAGGGCGAAGCGTATTTTCACGGCGCTCGCATGCCGGCCGCGGATGCCCTACGAAGGGCGGGGCTTAGGCCGATCGAACCTGGCGCGGCTGATGACAGCGCGCTCACGAGCACCAATGCCTATACGGTGGGTTTGACCGCGCTCATGGTTTCCGATGCAAGGCGGGTATTGGACTGGGCCGATCTCGCTTACGCGATCGACCTCAACGCCATGAACAACAATATTACCCCGCTCAGCCTGCCGGTGCAGGCCAATCGACCCTATAAATGGCTGAACTGGAACGCGGCGCGGCTTTTGGCCATGATGAGGGGCAGCTATCTCTTCGATACCGATCCGGCCCGCGTCATCCAGGATTCCGAAAGCATGCGGGCATCCGCGATTCGCCACGGCGCCGCTTGGCAGGCCTGGGGTAACCTTCGCGACACGCTGGCGATCCAGTTAAACTCGTCGGATCATAACCCCGCCGTGCGCGTGGGCCTCTCCCCCACCGATTCGTGGGAGCTGGCGACGCAACAGCTCATGACCTATTACGTGAAGGGCGGGCCGGCGAATGGCGGCAAGCACGGCTATATCGTCACCAACGCCAACTGGGACCCCTATCCCCTGGCCAATGATATAGAGGCGTTCACCATCGCTCTCGCCAATATGGATCTGGTGGTGACGCAACGTATCTATCGCTTCGAGAATCCCTTTGTCACCGGGGTGAAGGCGTCCGATGTGTTGCTCGCCGATCAGGCGCGGCGGGCGGCGCCCCAGGGCGGCGGTTTCGTCGCGACGCCCGGCATCTGGCAGGAGATCGCGTCGACGATCAATCCCGTCTCGCCCTCCGGCGTGGCTGTTTTCGAGGGGCTGGACGACATGCAGGCGGCTACGCTGATCAAAGTCAACCATGCCCGGACGGCCGTCGAGGCGACGTTCGATCTGCTAGGGGAGGACTTGCTAACCGGAACTTATTGGCTCGATATCCGAAAAATTCAGACCCCTGGGCGTGATTTTGGTCCCGGTCCCGATGCCGTCTGGACCGAATTCCGCAAGATCGTGCCGTTCCTCCAAGACCCGCCGGACCGTCCTCTGCGCCCGATCGGCCGAATTGCGTATGAATTCGTGAAGGCGAACCCGGCCGCCAAATTCTACCCGGCGGGTCCCGCCATGCCTGGCGGCGATTAATCGGATACAGCCTGTTCTAGCCCCGGATAGGACGGTGGCTTACAATCCAATCCGACCATGCTTGCAAATAACAACTCACACCCGGCCGCGCTTTTGACCACCGCGCTCGCCCATTTGCAGGGCGGTCGATTGCGTGAGGCGGAGGCCGCCTATCGGCAGGCGCTTGCGCTGGCGCCGGATCACGCGAACGCCCATTACAATCTCGCTTTGACGCTGAAGGCGCAGGGCCGTCTGGACGAAGCCGCCCAGGCCTATCGCCATACCCTTCGCGTCAGGCCGGATAACGCCAAGGCGCACAATAATTTGGGCGTAATCCTGGAGGCGATTGGACAGGATGACGAAGCAGCCGGGCATTACGCGCGGGCCGTCGCCATTCAGCCGGGTCACGCGAACGCCCATTATAATCTCGCGAATATCCTGCGGCGGCGCGAAGCGTTCCCGCAGGCTATCCACCATTATCGCGAGGCGCTGCTCGGCAAGCCCGACGATCCGGAGGCGCATAACAATCTCGGCATCGCGCTCGCCGCCGATGGGCGGCCGGACGAAGCCATCGTTCATTACCGGCAGGCGCTCGCGCTCAAGCCCGATTATGCCCAGGCGGCGAGCAATCTGGGCTCTGCGCTGGAGGATCGGGGGCACGTCCCGGCCGCCATCGACTGCTACCGTAAAGCCTTGGCGCTGATGCCGGATTACGCGGACGCCCGCTATAATCTGGGCCACGCTCTGCAACAGGAAGACAGGCTGGACGAAGCGGCGGCTGAATATGAGAGGGCGCTGGCGCTCGATCCCACCCACGCCAAGGCGCACAACAATTTCGGCTTCGTGATGCAATTGCTGGGTCGGGTCGACGAAGCGCTCGCCCGCTATATCCGCGCTCGGACTTTGAAGCCCGATTACGCGGACGCACAATGGAATGAGGCGCTCGCGCTGTTGCTGCTTGGCGATTTCCAGGCGGGTTGGCCCAAATATGAATGGCGCTGGCGCCGCAAGGAGACGCCGCCGCGCATTTTGGCAACCCCGGCGTGGGATGGCGGCGACCTGACCGGGCGGACCATTCTGCTCCACGCCGAGCAAGGGCGGGGCGACGCGATCCAGTTCATTCGCTATGCGCCGTTGGTAAAGGCGCGCGGCGGCATCGTGATTGCCGAATGCCCGGAAAGCCTCATCCGGCTGTTCGGCTCGGCCAAGGGAATCAACCGCTTGATCGCGGTCGGCGACGCCTTGCCGCCGTTCGATTGCCACGCGTCCCTGCTGAGCCTGCCGGGCCTGCTCGGAACGACGCTCGAAACAACACCCGCGAATATCCCATACCTGACCGCCGAGCCCGAAAAAATCGATGACTGGCGGCGGCGGCTCGCCGACGACGGCCGGCGGAAAATCGGCCTGGTATGGCGCGGAAATCCCCAGCATGCGAATGACTGCCGAAGATCCATCCCGGCGGCGGCGATGGCGGCTCTGCCGCGCGATGTCGACGCCGAATGGGTCAGTCTTCAGATTGACGCGAGCCCGGACGAGCTTGCCGCCTTCGCGCCGGTCGCGCTGCGCAACGCCGCCCAAGGTCTGGCCGATTGGGCTGACACGGCCGCGCTGATCCAGGCGCTCGATCTTGTCGTCACGGTCGACACCGCTGTCGCGCATCTGGCCGGCGCGCTCGGCAAGCCGGTCTGGGTGCTGCTGCCATTCGCGCCTGATTGGCGCTGGATGCAGGGTCGGGCGGATAGCCCCTGGTATCCGAGGATGCGCCTGTTCCGCCAGCCGGCGCCGGGCGGCTGGGCGCCCGTTCTGGCTGACATAGGCGAAGCGCTGAATGGGCGCGAAAGGCCGATGCAAACCGTGCAACCCAAGCCGCGCCGGATGCCGGCCGCCATGGTCGTCAGCCATGAGCGGTCCGGCACGCATTTCATGATGAATGCGCTGTCCCACGCCTATGGCTATACCGCCCAACCCTGGATCGACCTGGACGAGCATGCGATCGTGATCGACTATTCCAACCCCGCGCGGATCGCCGAGGCTCTTGAGGTCAAGGCGGCCGACAGGCTGTACGGCATCGTCAAATCGCATCACGCGGTCGATTTCCTAAGGCCGGAGCTTCCGCGCATCACGGAAAGCGTTCTCATTTTCTATGTTTACCGTGACCCCGCCGCGACGATGGTTTCCCTATGGAGACACCTCAACGGGCTGAGCTGGGACGAGGGCCCGCGCACGGCCGATCCCTTGGCGCTCGCCCGCGCCGCGCCGGCTGGCAGGCTGACGCGATATCAGGCCAAACCATCCACTACGATGCTGCTGCGCTGGGCCGCGCATGTGGAGGGCTGGCTCGCGGCGGCGGCCGTTAACTCGCGCATCGTTCCAGTGCGCTACGAGGATTTGGAAAGTCACTACGAGCCGACCGTGACGAGCCTCGCCGCGATTGTCGGCCGCGCCCCACTGACCCCGCTCTCGCGGCCGTCGCGGGACGTAAACGTCATCGACATGGCCAAATCCGCCGAGGCGCTGCCGGCCTACCCCGCGATGTGGGATGCGCTCAACGCGTATTGCCAAGCCGAAATTGGCCCGCTTTTGGCGAGTCTCGGCGCTTGACGGCGTTCTTCCGCCGTCATCGGGAAGCGCTGATCTCGGCCGCCGTGCTGTTGGCGCTGACGATCGTTTACGCCTGGATGTTCTTGCCCTACTTGGCCGCGGGCCGAACGATCGGCAACGATTACAGCATCTATTTCCCGACCTTGCTGGCTGGCTATTACTGGTTCGTTCAAAACGGGCCGTTCGCAATTCCATGGTTCTCACCCAGCGAATGTGGCGGATTTCCTTATTTTCCCGATCCCAACGCTGCTTATGTCTCGGCGCCCCAAGCCCTGACTTTCGCGGTCGGCCCGTTGGCGGCGACTCGGATAGTATTGATCGTCTTTGCGATGCTGGGCTTCGCGGGCTTCGCGCTGTTGATGCGCAAATCCTTCCGGGCTTCGTTGCCGGCTTCGCTCATGGCGGCCGCGTTCTTCATGTTCAATGGCTATTTCGTCTATCGGCATCTTGCCGGGCATCTGACGTTCCACGCCTCGATGCTGACGCCCTGGGTCGCCTTCGCGGTGTTGACCGCCCCCTCCGACAAGCCGCGCGCCTCCGGATCGATCCTGCGAATCTGCCTCGCCGGCGCCGCCTTCGCCTATATGTATCAGGCCGGCATGATCCACGGCATTCTGCCGGCGCTGCTGGCGGTTGCGATCCTGTTGCTGATTCACGCCTGCGTTTTCGGTTGGCGGGCGTTCCCGTGGGCTGCGCTTGTTTTGTCGGGCGTGCTGATGCTGGCGCTTTGCGCTGAAAAATTCGCCGCCGGCCTCGCCCTGGCGCATCAATTTCCGCGCACGGAATACGCTCTTCCCGGCCTACCCGATCCAGTCAGCCTGATCGAAACCGCATTCCGGGCCCTATTCTGGCGGCCGCCGTCCGGCGCCGCGGATTTATTCGTCAACCGCAATTTCGCGATGGAGCGTCATGAATGGGAATACGGCGTCTCTCCCGCGCCCTTGCTGATCATTCTGGGCTGGCTTGCGGCGGCCGTCATCCGGCGTCGCGCCGGCGCGTGGCCGTGGCCAAGGCTGGTCGCGTTGGCCGCCGCGTTCCTGCTGTCGACGATTCCTCTGGCGCTGAATTTTTATACGCCGGACTGGAATGAATTTCTGAAAGGCCTGCCGTTCTTCGGCAGCTCCAGCCAGCTTATTCGCTGGTTCTCGGCCTATATCCCAGTCGTCACCGTGCTGTCAGGTCTCGCGCTCGATCGCATCCGCCTACCTGAAAATTGGCTGGGCGTCGGGGCCCTGGCGGGCGTCGTCGCGATGCTCTTCTGGAATTTGACGGCTGACCGCTCATTCTACGCCGATCAGCATTACGATCCATCGGCGATCGATGCCGCCTATATGCGGGCCTCGGAGGCCGGCGTTGTTCCGCCGATCCGCGCCATGGGCGCCATATTGGATTCGGCGGGCCGCCTTCAAATGCCCATCGACCGTAATGACTTGATGGTGAATGGAGTGTCGCAGATCGCCTGCTATCAACCGATCATGGGCTATGGCCTCGAAAGCTTCCCGGTCAAGTCGCTGCATGCGGGCTCTGCCACATCCAGGGCCAACGGCGTTCTGAACGTCAAAAATCCAGCCTGCTACCTTTTCCCGGCGGAAAACCATTGCGAACCGGGAGACCAGTTCGCCATCGCCGACCGCGAGGACGCCTTTCGGTTCCTGGCGTACAAACCCTATGATTTCGCCATGCCGACCAGCCAGAAACTTGCGGATGGCGTTAGTCTGCTGGCCTTGATCGGCCTTATCGTCGCGCCTTCTGTCATCTTCGTCCGGCGCTTGGTTCGCCGGTGATGAGCGCCCAAGAAATCTTGATGGAGGCCGCCCGCCTACACCAGGCGGGCAGGTTGGTGGAGGCGGATTCCGCGTATGCGCGGGCTCTGGCCGTCAA
>CAJCJC010000356.1 GCA_903970575.1 Alphaproteobacteria bacterium | reverse complement strand
CCTCGGTTCCGGCCAATATAATACCAGCCTCGACGGTTTCCTCGATGAAATAATCATGCCGCGCCCGCCGATTTTGAGCGGCCATGCGGCCAGGTTCGTTGCGCGCCTCGGCCATAATCGGACGATCAGTTGAGCAGGCCGGCGTCGCGCATGGCCGACTCGACCAGAGCGCGGGTCGCCGCGGAAGCCTCGATAAGAGGTAACCGAGGCGTGGGCGCGCAGAAGCCAAGCAAGCTCACGGCGTATTTTACTGGAACGGGGTTAACCTCGGCGAACAGCGCCCTATTGAGGCGGGTCAACCGATCGCGGCAAAGGGCCATTTCGGCCATGTCGCCGGCGCGCCAAGCGGCTTGGAGAGCGGCGCAGGCGGCTGGAGCCGCGTTCGCGGTGACTGAAATGCAGCCATGCCCGCCCTGCGCCAAAAAGGCGGCCGCGGTCGGGTCTTCGCCTGATAGCTGAAGAAACTCGGGACCGATCGCCTGCCGCGTGCGCGTCGGGCGGGACAGGTCGGCGGTCGCATCCTTGACGCCGACGATTCGCGGAAGTTTGGCCAGGCGCGCCATCGTCTCGACGGTCATATCGATGACGCTGCGGCCAGGAATGTTGTAGATGATAATCGGGATGCCGACGGAATCGTGGATCGCTTTATAATGCTGATACAGCCCCTCTTGGCTCGGCTTGTTGTAATGCGGCGTGACGACGAGCGCCCCGTCGGCGCCGATCTTCTCGGCCGCCTTCGCGAGGCTGATCGCCTCGCTGGTGGAGTTGGAGCCCGTTCCCGCGATCACCGGGACCCGTCCGGCGGTTGCCTCTACGCAGAGCCTGATGACACGCTCATGCTCGTCGTGGGACAAGGTAGCCGATTCGCCGGTCGACCCGCTGGGAACCAGACCGTTGGAGCCTTGCGATATCTGCCATTCGACAAAGCGTTGAAACGCCGCATCATCGATCTTGCCATCGGCGAAAGGTGTTACGAGAGCAGTGATGGATCCAAAAAACATGCATAGTCTCCGCAGGGCTTTCGCCCGGATGCGTTCGAACTTAGTCGGCGGCGCGCACGCGGGCAAGGCAAGCCATATGGCGATCATCCTGACGGTCGCGGGATGGCTGAGCATGACGCCCGTCAGCCGCGCGGAAAGCTTTACTCCAGCGGAGACCGGCGCGGCGCGCTCGGCGATCGTCAGCTTCGATAAAGGCGATCTGGCCGGCGCCTATCAGACGGCGGAGCGGGCCCATTTTCCGCTGTTGATGAAACTCGTGACTTGGCTAGACCTCACGCGCGCCGGAACCTCCGCCGATTTCCCGACCATCGTCACCTTCGTCGAGCAGAATCAGGACTGGCCCTATCAGGCCCTGATGCGGAAGCACGCCGAGGACGCGATTACGGATTCCACGCCGCCTTCCAAGATCATCGACTGGTTCCAGCGTTTCGCGCCGCAAGGCCCAAACGGGGCCGGCCGTTATATCGACGCGCTGATCGCGACTGGCAAGCGCGAGGAGGCCGCGGCGACAGCGCGCCAGTTCCTCGTCGATGGCGCCATGACCGGCGGGCAGCTGATCGAATTCTCAAGCCGTTATCAGGCCATGCTGCGACAGGTCGATTTCGAGCTTCGCGCCGACCGGCTGATCTGGGCGGGACGTTATGACGACGCAACGCAGCTTCTGCCCTATTTGTCGCCCAAAACTCGCGCGATCGTGCAGGTGCGCGTCGCGCTGGGCTCCCAATCTTCATCCGCGCAGACTCTGCTGGCCAGCTTGCCACAGGAAGACCAGAACGATCTGGGCGTCCTGTATGAACGGATGCGCTGGTTCAGGCGACAGGACCGGGATAGCGAGGCGATCGCGCTGCTGACTATTGCGCCGCCAACCCTGCCGCATGCCGATCTTTGGTGGAACGAACGGGCTATTTTGGCCCGCCATGCCTTGGCGAATGGCGATCCGAAAGCGGCCTATGACCTTTCGCGCGATCATCGTCAGGCTACCGGCGCCGCGCTCGCTGACGGAGAATGGTTTTCCGGTTGGTTGGCGCTGCGCTATCTGAACGATCCCAAGAACGCCTTGGCTCATTTCGAAACGATGAAGAACAGCGTCGCCACGCCGATCAGCGTCGCGCGCGCGGGGTATTGGGCGGGGCGGGCCGAGGATGCGCTCGGCGAAAAGATCGCGGCGGACCGGGATTACGCCGTCGCCGCGAAACATATTGGGACGTTTTATGGCCAATTGGCTCTGGCGAGGCTTAATCCATCCGCGCGGCTGGTGCTGCCCCCTCAGCCGGCGATCGCCGGACTGGACGCGCGGGCGTTCAGCAATCGCGAATTGGTGCAGGTGACGCAATTACTGGGCGATATAGGGCTTTCCAGCCGGGGCGATCCGTTCGTTCGCCGCATGGTGGAACTGGCGCGCACGCCGGAGGATGCGCTGCTCGCCATGCGACTAGCCAAGCAGAATAATTCGCTCGCGGCTGAGGTTCAGGTCGCCAAAAAACTGATGCAGGGCGGCATGCCGGTGCTGGCGGATGGGTACCCGGTGATTGGTCAACTGGGTCCAACCGAGCCCGAGCCGTCATTCGTTCACGCCATCATCCGGCAGGAAAGCATGTTCGACGCCGGCGCCGTCAGCCCATCCGGCGCGCTTGGCTTGATGCAACTCATGCCCGCGACGGCCAGGGGCGTCGCCGGCAAACTCAATATCAAGCGCTTCAACACGGCGACGCTGACCACCGACCCACGTTCTAATGTGCGCCTGGGCGCCGCCTATTTGGCGGATATGGTCGACCGCTTTGATGGCTCATACGTGATGGCCGCCGCCGCCTATAACGCGGGTCCCGGGCGCGTGTCTGGCTGGCTGCGCGACAATGGCGACCCCAGACCGAAGCTGGACGATACGATCGATTGGATCGAGAAAATCAGCGTTGGAGAGACGCGCAATTATGTCCAGAGGGTCATGGAAAACCTGGAGATCTATCGCGCCCGGGTCGCCGGCGGCGCCGCGCCAAACGCCATCGACAAGGACCTCGTGCGATAAAATCCAACCGCGCCGATTAGGCTCCCCAGCGTCGCACCGCTCCAGTGTCGACATGGACGAAATCGTCATAAGGATAATAGCCGACGCCGCCCATCTTCATCGCGATCGCGGCCTTTTTGATAGAAGCCAGATGCGTTCCGGGCAGTCTGATATCGATCGCCCTGCCCTCCACATGAAGTGAGTGCGCGGCGACCCCGGCGGACGCCTCATGCATGAGGGCGTTGGTTTCGGGAGAGCGATAGCCCGAGACCACGTTGAACGGCGCCGCGCTGCGCAGTTTACCATGCAAGACATGGATCAGGTCCAGTAGCTGAGGATCGATCGGGTGTGTCGCGTTGGTTCGGTGATCCCTTAGAATAACGGCTACCGCGCGCATCGCGTCGGGAACATATCGCCCGCCATGGAAATACTCCACATGAAGTCGTTCGCCGGTATGCAGATTGAGAAACGATAATTCCCGGCTTGGCGACTTTGACAGTCCCCGCGCCCAGACTGGAATGGGCGCCGCCGCGACGGCGGCGAATCCCAAGCTTGCTTTCAGCGCTCCGCGCCGGCCAATCAGCCGGGCATTCGTCTCGTCTTTGTCCCGCATCCGCGCTCTGGTCCATGTCGTCATTATTGTCGAAACGCACGGTCGCAGGGCGAAACAATAAAATCAAGAAAAGTTTACGTATTTATTTTGCGAGGATAATGCGTGGAAACAGCAGGTTAGATCGGGCGATCGCCTTAAAGCACGCTCGCCGGGCTGATCTTCACCGCGACCCGTCTGCTGGGCTGGCCGCTACGCGGCTTCGTCATCGCCTTAAAAAGCTTTGGGTCGCGGCCGTAATCGTCATTTCCGAGAACCAGTTGACCGTTCTTGTCCAGCCAGGCGGTGCGATAGACGAGCGAAACCGGCACGGGTTTCGACAAGGCGATATGTCGCGTTTCCCATGTTGCGGTCAGTTCGGCCAAGCTAGCCGGGAGGCTCGCGACGCGATCGTCAAGCAGCAGGGCGGCCAGTTGGGCCGGCTCGCCCAGTCGGACGCAGCCATGACTATAAGCCCTTAACGTGTAGTGAAATTTCGCCGCGTCGGGCGAGTCGTGCAGATAAATATCCTGATCGTTCGGCATGATGAATTTGTAGTGGCCGAGCGGATTGCTGGGGCCCGGCGGCTGAACCAGCCGTACATGGCCGTCGGTCTCGAACCGCCCGATGCCCTTGCCGGCCAGGTAAGTCTCGTCCGTGTGGATGCGGGGAAGCATTTCCTTGATCACGTTGGGCGGGAGCGTCCAGTTTGGGTTGAGAACGACCGTCGTGATTCTGCTGGAGATGATCGGCGTTTGGTTTTCGGGGGTGCCGACGACGACAGGCATCGTCAGAATTTGATCGCCGTCTTGATAAACCTTCAGCGCATAGGCAGCGAGGTTAACTTCGACCATACGCCCCGTCGTCGGAATATCGATCCAGCGCTCGCGCTCCATATTGGCGATCACCTGTTGGATTCGCGCGTCGAGCGGCACGTCGAGAGCGGCCCGCGTATCCTTGCCGATTACCCCGTCAGGCTTAATGCCGTGTTGCCCCTGAAAAAGAGCCACCGCGGCGCTTAAGCCAGCATCGTAGAGATCCCCGGTCATTAGCTTGGCCGCATGCGGCGGCGACGCGATGCGGCCCTCGGCGACGAGGCGATCGCGGAGCGCGGGAACGGCGGGGTCATGCACGCCAGGATGCACGGTAGGTCCATCGGGAAGGGCCGCCCAGGTGACGCCCGAATCTCGCATTTGCCGTAAATCAGCCAAACGCTGGGTCAGCGCCCGATATTCCTGCGTCGTCGGCGGAAGCGCCGCGAGCATGTCCGCCAGGGTCTCAGCCGGCAAGAGGGTAGCCGCAGCCAAATAAAGGGACCAATCCATCCCTTGCGCCGGCGCGGTGCGTTCATCCGTTTGTCCAGGCGCAAGTTTGCCTGTCGAGACATCCGCCGCATAACGCAGGACGCCATCGGTAATTAAGAAATCTCGAACGATGCGGGCTTTCTGAGTGGACGCATCCGCGAACCGCGCGATCTCGCGCGTGTGATAATCAGCCGGATCGAGGCCCTCCGCGTCGGCCGAAGCCAGCACATTATAGACGACGGCAGCTTTCCGCCCCAGCCCAGGGGCGGCATTATCCCAGGCTAGGCGATAGTCGCGGCCGGCATAGAACGCCCGCAGCTTTTCCCGGTCGAGGGTCTTTCCCGCAGCTATCAAAGGGCGAGCGGAAGACAGCTCGATCATCACGATCCCAGACGTCGCGGCATCGACCGTAGGGCTGGCCGCCGCCCATGGGCTTATTATCGGCGAGCATGCGATCAACGCGGCTCCCAAGACCAAGCCGCGAGTAATGGCCCTGATCGATGCTTGGAAACCCGGCGCGATCATTATGGATTCTAATCTGTGTTCGATGAGAGGTTACGCAGCATAATGTAACCCGACTCTTGCCCAGTTAGATGGATGTTTAGACAATAAACCTGGATTGTTGCCAAAGCATCACAGTGTCTCATTTTCCCTGGAATTTGGAGGGTTTCTTCTCGACGAACCCGGCGACGCCCGCCGCGAAATCCTGGGTGAGCGCGCTATCGGCGAAGAATTCGGTTTCCGCGGCGAGTTGCTCCTCGAATGAATTCCCGTCGCTTGCATTCAGCAGCCGTTTGGTGGCCGCATAGGCCAGCGCGGGGCCCTTCGCGAGCCGGGCGGCCAGCTTTGCCGTAGCCTCTTCAAGCTCAGCCAGCGGTACGACGCGGTTAATCAACCCCCAACGCTCCGCATCCGCGGCGCCGAACCGGTCGGCCAGAAGCGCGATCTCCGCAGCGCGTTTTTGGCCGACGATCCGCGGCAGGTGAAAACTCGCGCCGCCGTCCGGCGTCGTGGCCAGATGAATATAGGCCAGCGTGAATTTGGCGTTATCCGCGGCGACGACAAGGTCGCAGGCAAGCATCAGGCTGAGGCCGAACCCGGCGCAACCCCCATGCACGCTCGCGATCACCGGCTTTGGAAGGCGCCGCAACACCAGCGCGATGCGCTGCGCGCGTTCGATCATCTCGACAATAATTGGCCTGAATTTGGCGCGGTCGGGAATTTCCGTCAGTTTGCGATGGAAATAACCCACATCGCCACCGGCCATGAATGCGTCACCCGCGCCGCGAATGACGATGACCCGCACCTCGGGATCCTCCTCAAGCGCCATAAGCGCCATGAACAATGCATCGGCGAGGGCATTGTTGAGGGCGTTCAGGACCTTTGGCCGATTGAGAGTGATCGTTCCAACGCCGTCCGCGATGGAGTAAAGAACCGGCGCGTTATCGTCAGTGGCGGTTTCGTTGGTCATCGTGTTCCCCATGGATCGTTGACGGGAGCGGTATCAGCCGCGAGCCGCGCCTGCAACCTACGATCGCTGAAATTGCCTGGGTGATCGCACACTGACAGGTTTCAAACTCCACGCTTCGATTGTATCTTTCCACTTCAATGCTGTCCCGTCGCTCCCTGATTCGGTCGCTTGCGTTCAGCGTGGCCGCGCCCCCCATGGCGCGCGCCGCGGCTGGAAATTTCGTGCCAGCGGTGATCTATGACATCGGCGGCAAATACG
The DNA here is from genome assembly GCA_903970575.1 of Alphaproteobacteria bacterium. Classification (GTDB taxonomy): domain Bacteria; phylum Pseudomonadota; class Alphaproteobacteria; order BOG-932; family Roseiterribacteraceae; genus BOG-932. Next base: position 1,792 of record CAJCJC010000356.1, on the reverse strand, counting down.
ACAAATCCTTTAACGAAGCGGCGTCCGTCGGCGCCGAGAAATTTCGCGCCGATACGGGCGTCGCCTATCGTGAGTTCGAGATCACAAGTCCCGTGCAGCGCGAGCAGGTGTTGCGCGCTCTGGCGCGGCGTGGCGTATCGGTGATCGTCGCGATCGGCTTCAATCAGGCGGAATCCGTGTCCATTGTAGCGCCTGAATTTCCGGATCGGAAATTCACGGTGGTGGATGCGGTAGCCGAGGGCGCGAATGTTCAGTCCGTCGTCATGCGGGAAGAAGAAGGCTCTTATCTTGTCGGCATTCTGGGGGCTATGGCGTCGCGCACCGCCAAGATCGGCTTCATCGGCGGCATTGGCATTCCGCTGATCCGCCGTTTTTCGGCCGGATACGCGGCCGGTGGCAGAAGCGTGAACGCACTGACGGAGATCATCGATAACATCGTTGGCGACACGCCTACCGCCTGGGACGATCCGACGCGCGGCGCGGAACTAGCGCGCAGCCAGTTCGGCCGCGGCGTCGATATCGTGTTCGCGGCGGCCGGCGCGACGGGCCTTGGCGTCTATCAGGCAGCGCAGGATATGGGAAAGCTGGCGATTGGGGTCGATTCCAATCAGGATGGCATTCACCCGGGAACGATGTTGACCTCGATGGTCAAGCGCGTGGACAGAGTGGTTTACGATGCGTTTGCCTCCGCGCTGGACGGAAGCTGGGAGCCCGGCCTCCGCAGCCTCGGTCTCAAGGAGGGCGGCGTCGGCTGGACCCTTGATCAATACAACAGGGCGCTGATCACGCCGGAGATGGAAAGCCGCGTACGCGAGGCGACTGCCGACATCATCGCGGGCCGTATCAAAGTGCCGTCGGTCTAGTGGCGCCCCCCCTCCCCGCGCTCGAACTCGTCGGCATCGAAAAATCCTTTGGCGCCGTTCACGCCAATCGCGGGATTTCGATTCGTTTCGCGCCCGGCAGCATTCACGGCCTGATCGGCGAAAATGGCGCCGGCAAGTCGACGCTCATGAGTATCGTTTATGGCATGCGGCAACCTGATTCCGGAACGATCCGGATCGATGGAACGCCCGTCGTCATGAACGGTCCGGGGGTGGCGATCACGAATGGAATCGCCATGGTCCATCAGCATTTTATGCTAATCGATCGCTTCACTGTCCTCGAAAACCTGCTTTTGGGGACCGAGCCGGCGTTTGGCATGAACAAGGCCCTGTCTCATGCGCGCCGCCGGCTAGCCGAACTGGAAAGCGCCTACGGGCTTTCCCTGTCGCCCGACGCGCGGATCCGCGATCTGTCGGTCGGGGAGCGTCAATCCGTCGAAATACTGAAGGCGCTTTATCGCGACGCGCGCATCCTGATCCTCGATGAGCCCACCAGCGTTCTGACGCCGCAAGACGCCGAGCGACTATTCGGCATCCTCCGGATTTTGCGCGACGCCGGGCGAACGGTGATCTTCGTCAGCCATAAACTTGGTGAAATCATGTCGTTGACCGATCATGTGACGGTCCTGCGCCAAGGTAAGGTCGTCGGCGAGACGATGACGCGCGACACGGATCAGGACCATCTGGCCGCGATGATGGTTGGCGGCGCGGTCGATCTCGGCCGGGTCGGCGGAAAGGCGAGGCCAGGCGCGGAAATCCTCTCGGTCGAAGGGCTGGCAGTGGACGATCGACGCGGCGTGCGCAAGGTGGATGGCATCGATCTGTCGATCCGCGCCGGCGAGATCGTCGCTATCGCCGGCGTGGCCGGCAGCGGCCAGTCACAGCTATTGCAGGCGCTCGCCGGGATACTG
>CAJCJC010000355.1 GCA_903970575.1 Alphaproteobacteria bacterium | reverse complement strand
GTCGCGGCGAACATCACGTCTCCGCTGGCCAGATCCTCGAGCCGGTATTTGCGGTTAAGGTCGGTCACGTTCCATCGCGCCGCCCGCGCCCGCTCATCGTCGTTGCGGAAAAGAAGCCTGCCCTGCATCTGGCCGCCGATGCAGCGCAGCGCCGCCGCCGCCAGAACGCCCTCAGGCGCGCCGCCGGAGCCGACATAAAGATCGATGCCAGCATCCGGCGTCGCCGTCGCGATCACGCCGCTGACGTCGCCATCGGAAATCAGCATGATGCGCGCGCCGGCGGACCGCACCTGGGCGATCAGGTCGGAATGACGGGGCCGGTCCAGAATGCACACGACCAGGTCGGAAATATCCGCGTTCTTCGCCTTCGCCAGAGCCTTCAAATTCGCGAGCGGCGTCTCGTCGAGGTCGACCAGATCGTCCGGCATGCCGGGGCCGACCGCGATCTTGTCCATATAGACGTCCGGCGCGTTCAGAAATCCGCCCGACTCCGCCATGGCGATCACCGCCAGCGAATTATTGCCGCCGCGGGCGGTGATGGTGGTGCCTTCGAGCGGGTCGAGCGCGATGTCGATCGCCGGGCCCTCGCCCAGCCCCACCTTTTCTCCGATATACAGCATCGGCGCCTCATCGCGCTCGCCCTCGCCGATCACGACCGTTCCGTCGATCCACAGGCTGTTGAGCGCTTCGCGCATCGCGTCCACCGCCGCCTGATCGGCCGCCTTCTCGTCGCCGCGTCCCATTAACAGGGAGGCGGCCAGCGCGGCGGCTTCGGTTACGCGGACGACTTCCAGCGCTAGGTTACGGTCCATCGCGCGATTATCGCTGCTCGGCATTTAATTCTCCTCGTTGTCAGTCAATGGCTCGATGCGTGAGGCCGGTTATCTTAGAATTGCTCGATTCGGATCAATCGCGGCGGCTCGACCACCGCGTCCAGCGCGGCGATCTGCGCAACCGCGGCGGTCATGCGCGCTTCGTCGGTCTCATGCGTGGTCAACACAACCGGCACATTATCACCCGGCGCGCGCAGCCGCTGCAATACGGATTCCAACGATACGTTCTGATCGCGCAAAGCGGCGGCGACATCGGCGATCACGCCGGGCCGATCCACCACCTCGAGCCTGAGGTAATAGGCGCCGAAACGCCGCGTGATCGGCGTCGGGTCCGCGCGGGAAAGCGCCGAAGCCGGCACGCCGAACACGGGAACGACATGGCCGCGCGCGATATCGATCAGATCGGCTGCTACGGCCGACGCGGTCGGGCCGCCGCCGGCGCCGGGGCCGACGAAATTGACCCGGCCGACGAAATCCCCTTCGGCCACCACGGCGTTGAAAACGCCGTCCGCCGCCGCGATCGCCGTCGCCTTCGGCACCATGCAGGGATGGACCCTCTGCTCGATCCCGCCATCCGCCGCCCGCCGGGCGATGCCAAGCAGCTTGATCCTATAGCCCAGCGCGTCCGCATAGGTGATGTCGAGCGCGCCGATCCGCCTTATGCCCTCGACATGAACCGACGCAAGGTCGACCTCGGTTCCGAACGCCACCGCCGTCAGAATCGCGAGCTTATGGGCCGTGTCGATGCCGTCGATGTCAAAGCTTGGATCGGTCTCGGCATAGCCAAACCGCTGCGCCTCCGCCAGAATGTCATCGAAATCCCGGCCGCTTTCGCCCATCTGGGTCAGGATATAATTGCAGGTGCCGTTCAGAATTCCGTGCAGTTCGCGGATATTATTCGCGGCCAGCCCCTCGCGCAGCCCCTTCACGATGGGAATCCCCCCGCAGACCGACGCCTCGTAGGCGAGGCTGACGCCATGACTCTCCGCCAGCCGGGCCAGCGCCGCGCCATGATGGGCGATCAGCGCCTTGTTCGCGGTCACGACGGATTTACCATGCATGAGCGCCCGCTCGACCAGCGCCTTGGCCGGCCCGTCTTCTCCGCCGATCAGCTCGACGACGACATCGATATCCGGCGCCGTCGCAAGCTCGTCGACATGGCGCCACGGGATGCCCGAGAGATCGAGGTCCCGCGATTTTTCAGGATTGCGGGCGGAGACGGCAGCGATCTCTATCGCCCTGCCCGCCCGCTTGTCCAACAAGGCCGCTTGCCGCCGCAGCAGGCGCACGACGCCCGCGCCGACCGTGCCGAGGCCGGCTATTCCGACACGAAGAGGCGGCGCCACTCAGGATTCGGTGTAAAGCTGAACGGATGCGCCCGCGACCGATGCATCGACGCAGGCGACACCGATGGCGATGCGTTGACCCTGGATGCCATATCCCGCCAGCGCGCGGGCGACGGCGCCGGCCCGGGCCGCGGCCAGATCGAACCGGGCCTGCTCAGACTCGGCCGTGGCGGTATCCCCATGCCCAAATAGGCGGATTGGCCCCGTGCTCCCGCGCACGGTCGGAATCGCGTCGGCGAGGATGGCGAGATCGTCTGAATTCAAGGCCGCCGAGCCCGGCGCGAAATGCAGCACAGCCGTTGGCTCGCCCGTGACCGGCGCGGGCGACAAGCAAGGAGAGCGATCCTCTGTTCGGGCGGCGATAATCGCGGGCGCGGGCGGCGGCGGGGCGGCGGCGGGAGCTTCGGGTTCAGGAGAACTGTCCGGAGATGGGATCGCCGGACTTTCCGGACGCGGAGCCTTCGCGGCGTCGCGATCCGCCAGCATCGCCTTCTTCTCGGCGGCGGCTTCCAGGAATGTCGGCATATTGGGGGGGCGCGCCGGGACCTGCGCCAGATTGGGATAGGTCCCCTCATCCTTGAAGCTGCGGTCCTTCAGCGGAATTTCCGCCTGCTGTCCGGGCTGCATCGTCACCGGATGTCCGGGTCTGCCCGCCGGAACCGGGGCCGGAGCGTCGGCATCGGCATCGCCAGCGTCGCCGACGCCGTCCAGGGCGGCGAGATCGTCGACTAAGGCGATATCCGACGCCGCCGCCAGTTTTTCTCCGGCCGGCGGTGCGAGCGAGGATTGCGGCCCGGACGGGGCGCCGCTCGGCGGGGCGGGAGCCGGCTTCTGCGGCTGCGGCGCCGGCGTGAAAGCCGGAACCTCCGGGTTCGCCGGCTGCGACATCCTGGGCTTCACGTCCTGGGAATAGGGAACGTCGCTGCCGAAAGGCGACAAATCCTTCATCGTCGAACAGCCCACGAGCGACCCGATAGCGACGCCCGCCAGCGCCACGCCGGTCAGCCCGCCGCGCCGAGAGAGAGTTACAAGCGACTTCATCGATGTCATGGCGATTCCGTGTAGCCCAAACGTTATGTAACAGATGCCGCGCTCACGGTGCAAAGACGCCGCGGGACTGCTAAGAGGAGCCGAAGTGTGCGTGGACCAAATGCGCGCGAACCAATTGCACGCGGAAACGTGTCTCCGTCCAGGGGAAAATGACGGTTCAGCACAACCGGCCCGCATAAGGCTACGTGAAGGAGGAAACGCATGACCGAGACCACAGGCGACAAGCCGTCCGGCCCCCAGGCCGAGCCCGGCGTAAGATTGCCGGATCCCGTCGAGCTGACCCAACAGCTCACCCGGCTTGCCGAGCGCGGCCAGAAGCTCGTGACGGAGTTCCTGGAGCGCCAATCCGACTCAAAGGACGGCGTCGCGCTCGACAGCCTCAATATCGGCGGCGCCTTCTTCGAGATGACGGCGCGGATGATGGCCGACCCGGGGCGGCTCATGCAGGCGCAAATGCAGCTTTGGCAGGATTACGCCGCCTTGATGACCAGCGCGACGCGGCGATTCCTGGGCGAGCCCGCGGAACCGGTGGCCACGCCCGCCAAGGACGACAAGCGCTTTCGCGACCCCGCCTGGCAGGAAGGAACCGTCTTCGATTTCATCAAGCAATCCTATCTGCTGAGCGCGCGCTGGATTCAGTCCGTCGTCAGGAATGTCGAGGGGCTGGATGAAAAGACCGCGCAAAAGGTGGATTTCTATACCAGGCAGTTCGTCGACGCCGTCGCGCCGTCCAACTTTGTCGCCACCAACCCGCAGGTCTTGCGCGCCACGCTCGAAAGCGGCGGCGAAAACCTGGTCAAAGGCCTGGAGAACCTGCTGGACGATCTGGAGCGCGGCAAGGGCCAGCTTCTGATCAAAATGACCGACCCAAACGCGTTCCAGATCGGCGGCAACGTCGCGGTCGCGCCCGGCAAGATCGTGTATCAGAACGAATTGATGCAGCTGATCCAGTACGCCCCGACGACCGAGACGGTCTTCAAACGCCCGCTCGTGATTATCCCGCCCTGGATCAATAAATTCTACATTCTGGACCTGAAGCCGGAGAATTCCTTCGTGCGCTGGGCGGTGGAGCAAGGCCACACCGTCTTCATGGTCTCCTGGGTCAACCCCGACGCACGCCAGGCGCGCAAGACCTTCGACGATTACCTCCAGGAGGGCTTCCTGGACGTTCTCGACGCCGTGGAGCAGGCGACGGGGGAGCGCGTCAGCAATGTCATCGGATATTGCCTGGGCGGAACCCTGCTGGCCGCCGGCCTGGCGGTTTTGACGGCGCGGCGACAGCAACGGCGCGTCGCGGCCGCCACCTATTTCGTAACCCTGGTCAATTTCGCCGATGTCGGCGAGGTCCGCGTCTTCATCGACGAGGCGCAGCTCGCGGCCTTGGACGAGCGGATGAAAGAACACGGCTATCTTGACGCCCGCGACCTCTACACCACCTTCAACCTGCTGCGCGCGAACGACCTGATCTGGTCATTCGTGGTCAATAATTATCTCCTGGGCAAGGAGCCTTTCCCGTTCGACCTGCTCTATTGGAATTCCGATTCCACCCGCATGCCGGCGGCGATGCACAGCTTCTATCTCCATAATATGTATGAGAAAAACCTGCTGTGCCGGCCGGGCGGCGTGTCTCTGGCCGGCGTGCCGATCGACCTCCGCAAAATCCGCACGCCAAGCTATATCGTCGCCACGAAGGAAGACCACATCGCGCCTTGGAAATCCGTCTATGCCGGCACGCAGCTTTATGGCGGCGCATGCCGGTTCGTGCTGGGCGCATCCGGCCATATCGCCGGCGTCATCAACCCGCCCTCCGCCAACAAATACGGCTATTGGACTAACCCCGCCCTGCCCCCCGACCCGGCGGAATGGCTCGAGGCCGCCGAACGCCACGAAGGCTCATGGTGGAACGATTGGCAATCCTGGATATCCGCGTCCAACGACAAAAAAATCCCCGCCCGCACCCCCGGCGACGGCGCCCTCCCAGCCCTGGAAGACGCCCCCGGCGGCTACGTCAAACAACGCGCGATTTGAGCGTATGTCGACATCACCCCCAGCCAACCCTCTCCCATCGAGCTATCGGATTCACACATCGTTATTTGGGCGAAAATTGCTCGTCATGCGCGGGCTTGACCCGCGTATCCACGCGTAGCCGTTCGTGAAAACTATTTGATATTGGCGTTTGCGCCGACAGCCGCGGCTGGGGCGTTCCCTTCTTCGATTTTAAGGGCGAGCGCGACCAGCTCCGCCGCTGGTCGGTTGGCCGAACGCCCGAGGAATGGGCGGCCCGTCGTTATGAATCCAATGCGGTCTCGATTGACGGTTTGCCGGGCCTGTCACCGTATAGCGAGGGTTGACTCAGCGCACCGGCGTTCCCGGTCGCAAAAACAAACTGAATTTCGCCCGCTGAGGGTCGTCAATCGGATAAAAGTGCAATTCGGGTAGACAAGCCACTACACCGGCTTCGCGAACTTGAGAGTAGTCAGCATGTGCTATAGTTTATAGCATCATCCAGGACGGCAATTTGCGCGTTTTTTGCACCAAATGGGCGGTTCGATTTACCCGGCGCGAGCGAATTACAAACGCGAGTTTGCGTGAGGCAGTGGAGCGAGCCGAGCGTGGAATCATAGATGCGGATCTCGGGGGCGGCCTTATCAAGCAGCGCGTCGCCCGGCCCGGACAAGGACGGTCGGGCGGCTATCGGATGTTTGTTGTTTACCGGGCAAAGGATCGCGCCTTTTTTATCTATGGATTCGCTAAAAGCGAGCGCGAAAACGTCGAGCCGGACGAGTTGGAGGATTTGCGATTGATCGCGGCCAACTTCCTCGCGGCCGACGAAGATGGGCTTAAGCGGATTATTGCCCAAGGGGAATTACAGGAGATCACGGTATGAGCACACAAAAGCCTAGCCGCCTGCGAGAGGCAATTCTTGAAACCGCGGAAGGTATGCACAGGGCCGGGATCATGGACAGCCCCACCTTTCGCAAAATCACTCTTCGACATTTGGGATCGGATGCGCCTCCCACGGCCACGCCCATCAGCGGCGATGAAATCCGCAACGTGCGCGAGCAGGCGCATCTAAGCCAGGCCGCGCTCGCGCGATATCTAAATTTGACGGTGGGCTATGTTTCGCAGCTTGAGCGGGGCACAAAACAGGCCAAGGGACCAGCCCTCGCTCTATTGAATGTCATTCGGCGCAAGGGCATCAAGGCAATCCAATAGACTGGCGGATAGCCGGCGAGACGGATGAGTTCGGGGGATACTTTTCAAAAAAGCTTCACGAGATCGGAAGAGCGTCGTGT
>CAJCJC010000354.1 GCA_903970575.1 Alphaproteobacteria bacterium | reverse complement strand
TGATCCCCGCCTCGGCGAGGTTTTGCTGGAGCACCTGCGCGGTGTCCTGCTCCCATCGTCCCTGGGTGTTGCCAAGTTCGAGCGTGATGTCGATTCCGTCCTTATATCCGGCGTCCGCCAAAAGCTGCTTCGCCGCCGCGACGTCGCGCTTCAGCGAGGGCAGGGGGCCGTAATCGGGTTGGAAGGGCGCCACATGGAAATTCTCCGAGACGACGCCCATGCCGCGATAGGCGAGCTGGAGCATCTGGGCGTTATCGGCGGCGAGAACGATCGCCTTTCGGATGCGGATGTCATCGAACGGCTTCTGATCCTGCTGCATGCGGATACAGAGGGTTTGCGCTGATTCTTCCTCGTACAGCCTAACGTCAGGCAGCCGCTTTACAAGTTCAAGCTCGGCGATCGTGACGCGATAGAGTACGTCGACCTGGCCGGCGGCGAGGGCGGCGATATGGGTTGCGATCTCGCTGCCCAAATCGACGTAATGGATTTCGTCGAGATACGCGGCATCGCCCCAATAATCCGGGCGACGACGAAATTTCGCGGATTGGGCGATCTTGTATTCGAACAAAGCGAACGGGCCGGTGCCCACAGGATTCCTGGGCCAGTCCCCGCCCTCCGCCTCGAACCGTCGGTGCACGATGGCGCAGGTGAACGCATAGAACATCTCGGGCAGCGCGCAGAGCGGCCGGTCGAGATGCAGGACGAATTTGTGAGCGTCGATCTTTTCGAATTCCTGGATCGCCGCGAACGCGGTTCGGTTCGGCGACAATGAATCGGGCGCGATCCATCGCCCGATGTTGTATGCGACGTCATCGGTCGTGAAATCGTCGCCGTTCGACCATTTGACTCCGCGCTGGAGCGTGAAAGTCCAGGTCTTCAAATCGTCGGATGGCATCCAGCTTTCGGCCAGATAAGGATGGGTGACGTTGTCGGCGTCCGTGAAAGTCAGGAACTCCAGCGAATTGCGCAACAGATTAGAAGCCTCGATCCAATTGATCGACGCCGGATCGCTCATCTGCTGGACGACGCAGACAAAGCGCAGATTGCCGCCACGTTTGGGGTCGGCGACCGCGGGCTCCGGCGTCGCCGCGTTAGCCCAACCCATCATGGCGTTGGCCGAGGCCACCGAGACGCCAAGCCACGCCACCGTCCGCAGAAATTCGCGGCGATCGATCGCGCCGTTTTTCAGTTGCTCCACAAGGCCGTCCACCGCCGGGTGCAATTTGCTCCCGTCGTTGTTCGTGAGGCCATCAGCCATTGGCGTGCACAAGCCTGACCGGCGGCGCGACCGGCGTGGGTTTTGCCCCGAAACGCTTGATTAGCCAGGACCGGAACAAGGCGATCGCGGCGTCACCCAGATCGTCCGGCTGTGTAATCAAATAATAGCCATAGCCATCGTCGAGCGTCGCGTCGAAGGGCTGAACCAGGCGCCCATCGCGGATTTCGTCAGCGAAGAGGTTGGCGTCCACCAGCGCCAACCCCTCGCCCGATAGCGCGTATTGCACGGCCAGCGCCGCTGTGTCGAAAACAAGGCCACGATCGATATTGGCTCCAGGAGCCCCCGCCTGCCGGATAAACTCGCCCCAGCTATGGTGACGCGGTAAATCCGCGAGGCGGACATGGATAAGTTCGTTGGCGGCGATAAACTCGGTCAGGGTTTTCCCGGCATGGGCCCGGGCAAGATCGGGATGGCACAAGATGGTGGGCCTGATCGTCCAAAGCAGATCGGTGACGGCGTCGCTGGAGGCTGGTTTCGAATAGACGACCGCGATGTCCACGTCATTCGCGGAGGGGCCGAGGCCATAGGGGCTGACGATATCGATGTCGACTTCGGGGCAATCGCGCCTGAAATCGCGCAGAATCGGGACCGCCAGATGGGTGGCGAAGCTGGGGGGAAGATGAACTCTAAGCGTGCGTCGTGTGGAAATCGATTCATTGCCGATATCGTCCAGCGCGTGCTCCAGCCGGTCGAAGGAGCGGGTGACCGCCGGCAGTAGGCTTTGCCCCGCCTCGGTCAGAACCAGCGCGTGGGGACGACGCTCGAACAGCTGGGTGCCGATCAGCTTTTCGATTCCCATCACGTGCCGGGAGAGCGCGCTTTGCGAGATCAAGAGGGCGTTCGCCGCCGCGGTGAAGCTGCCGTGCCGGGCCACCGCCTCGAACGCGCGAAGCGCATTCAATGGCAGCCACCGTCGATCCATCTTCATTCGCACCATGCGTCAGTTACTCATGATCGCCGAAGCCTACGCTGTGTAAATTATTCATCGTTTGTTAGGTCCTTATTGACTGTCCCATGGATTCCGGCCAGGGCCAAATTCTTTGCCGGTTCGACTGCATGCTTTTTTGCGATCCGCCTATCGAGTTAATGACTTTATGGTAAGGTCGCGTGTCAACGACCGCTGTGGCAATGTTATCTTTAATTTCAACGGTCAGAACAGGTTTCGCGCGACACGATGATGATTTGCCGCCTGCTTTCCGAAGCACTTACCTCAAATCAGGAGGTAAGCTTGGCGTTGCGGAATTCATTTATATCGCGACCGATGAACCTCCGGTTGCGTCGGGCGGCAATTTTCGCCGCCGGTCTTGGATGTGCGGTTTCGATGGCTGCGTCAGCCTCGGCCGAGACCAAAAGCTTCGTCGTCAGCTGGTTTTATCCGGCGAATTACTACGGCGACGATACTTGCCCCCAGGGTCTCAATCCGCTTCCGGACGTGTTCTTCAAACGCGACCTTACCTTGCTCGGCGTCCCGAAGGCCGAAATCGACGATATGTTCGACAAGGATTACAATATCCAGACCGCTCAGCCGATGCGCACCGATTGG
>CAJCJC010000353.1 GCA_903970575.1 Alphaproteobacteria bacterium | reverse complement strand
CGAACGTCGCCTGGCCCCAACCGAGGAGGGCGGCCAGCATCTGGCCGGTCTGGTTGGAATCGTCGTCGATCGCCTGCTTGCCCAGGATGGCGAGGTCGATCTTTTCGCGCTCGACCAAAGCTTTCAACAGCTTCGCGACGGCGAGCGGCTCGACGTTGCCGTCCTGCGTAACCAGGATTCCGCGATCGGCGCCGATGGCGAGCGCGGTGCGGATCGTCTCCTGCGCCTGCGGCGCGCCGATGGATACGGCGACGATTTCCTGGACGGTTCCCGCTTCCTTCAGACGAACGGCGGCCTCGACGGCGATTTCGTCGAACGGATTCATCGACATTTTCACGTTCGCGGTTTCGACGCCCGATCCATCCGCCTTGACGCGGATTTTCACGTTATAGTCGATGACGCGTTTGACCGGGACCAGAACCCTCATTGGCGCTTCCATGGATCGGGGATATGACAGAACTCGGGGTGTTTCCCGCGAAACGGGAATGTTTTCAAGCGAACGTCAGGCTTTCCACCCGCGATCCAGGGGTGGAATAAGTGGCCGGCACCTTAGAAGTCCGCCGGAGTGCCTGTCAACGCGGAGGCGAAACGCGGGAGAAAGCTGCGCGTATATCCAGTCATGCGCCAGCGCCCCTTACATGCAGGGCGCGAAGTGTTTAGGTATGCCGCCATGTCCATCGTCGCAAAAAAGAAGCCCCGCAGTTCCGCCAAGGCAAGGCGCAGCGCCGCGCGGCTGGCCGCCGTGCAGGTGTTGTACGAGATCGCCCAGACCGGGAAGAGCGCCGCCGAAGCCCTGTCAGAGTTTATCGAATTTCGGATCGGGCATGAGGTTGACGGGGCCGTGTTCGTCGCCGCCGACGTCACGCTGTTGACGGCGATCGTGCGCGGCGCGGATGCCGAGCGCGCCGAACTCGACGCGCTGATCGAAGCGGCGGTGCGGCCGCCGCTCGAGCGGGAGCGGCTGGAAGTTCTGTTGCGGGTGATCCTGGCGGCGGGCGCCTGGGAATTGCGGCGTAATCTCGAACTGCCGGCGCCGGTGGTTCTGGCGGAATATGTCGGCATCGCGACCGCGTTCTATGGCGGCGCCGAGCCCGGTTTGATGAACGGCGTCCTGGATCGGCTGGCCCGGACGCTGCGGCCATATGAATATGGCGCGACCGGTTCCGGCCAGATTCCGGGCGGCGCGCCGACGAAGAGCGCGGATGAGCCCGCCGGCTAAGGATCGCCTGGGCGAGTTCGGCCGGATAGAGCGTTTTTTTCGCCCGCTCGCCGCGCAATTTCCCGGCGCGCTCGGCCTTACCGACGACGCCGCTCTTATCGCCGTTCCGCCGGGCCAGGAACTGGTGGTCACCACCGACGCGGTTGTCTCGGGTATTCACTTCCTGCCGACGGATTCCCCGGGCGACATCGCGCGCAAGGCGTTGCGGGTCAATCTCTCCGACCTCGCCGCCAAGGGCGCCCGTCCCATGGCTTATCTTTTGACGTTGGCGCTCGGGCGGGATGTCGACGATGCCTGGGTCGATGCGTTCGCCCAGGCGCTGTCCCACGATCAGGCGCGGTTCGGGATCGCGCTCGCAGGCGGGGATTCGGTCTCGACCGAAGGGCCGATTTGGGTCTCGGTCACCGCGTTGGGCTTGGTGGAGGCGGGACGCATGGTCCGGCGTGGCGGCGCGCGACCGGGCGACATCGTGTTAGTTACTGGAACCATTGGGGACGCCGCGCTGGGGCTCGCGGTCGCGACGGGTCGGCTTGCGCCGCCGGAGGAAGACGTCCACCATCTGCTGGCGCGTTACGCCACGCCCGAGCCGCGCTGCGCCCTTGCGGCAGCCATCGCGAATTATGCCCACGGCGCGCTAGATGTCTCGGACGGTCTGATGGCCGATTTCAGCCATCTGTGCCAGGCGTCTCGCGTCGACGGCGTCATCGAGATCGACCGCATTCCCTTATCCGAACCGGCGCGGCGTGTTTTGGCGCGCGATCCGACCCGCCTGGCCTCCATTCTCGGCGGTGGGGACGATTACGAGATTCTCTTCACCGCGCCGCCGGAGGCCGAGGTTGCAATCGACGCGGCGGCCAAGGCAGCCGGAATTCCCGTCACCCGCATCGGCCATATGATGCGAGGAGACGGCCGCACGATTTTCGTGGACGCCTCGGGCAGCACGATCGAAATCGCCGTGCCGGGCTGGACGCATAGCTGAGGCGGGTACCGTTACGCCAATCCGCTTAGCCATCATCATCGCGAGCGAAGCGCGGCGATCCAGGCGTCAGTACTTGGGACTCTTGGATTGCCGCGTCGCCGCTCTCCTCGCAATGAGGGATTAGAGCTTTACTTTGCGACGCTTAGCCCCGACTGTATCTGAAATCCAAGGCGTCAAGCCGTAATCAATAGCGCGCAATCGCGCGAATAATATCAACTGGGGGGAAGGGCATAATGACGGCCTTCGATTATGTGATTATAGCGGGCGGTATTGTCGCGGTATTATACGGGATCATCGCCGGGCGCTGGGTGCTCGCCAAGGACCCAGGCAACGCGCGGATGCAGGAAATCGCCGCCGCCATTCAGGTGGGCGCCAGGGCCTATCTCAACCGCCAATATATGACCATCGGCATTGTGGGAGTGGTGATCGCCATCATTCTCGGGATTACGTTGGGGTTGATGGTCGCGGTCGGCTTCGCGATCGGCGCCGTGCTGTCGGCGTTGGCCGGTTTTGTCGGGATGAACGTGTCGGTGCAGGCCAATGTGCGTACGGCGCAGGCGGCGATGAAGGGGATGGCGCCGGCCTTGGCGATCGCCTTCACCTCCGGCGCGGTCACGGGCATGCTCGTGGTCGGGCTGGGGTTGCTCGGCGTCGCCGGATATTATTTCGTGCTACGCGGCATGGGCGTGCCGCCGCGCGAATTGCTGGAGGCGATGGTCGGCCTGTCGTTCGGGGCGTCGCTGATCTCGATTTTCGCTCGGCTGGGCGGCGGAATCTTTACCAAGGGCGCGGATGTGGGCGCCGACCTGGTCGGCAAGGTCGAGGCCGGCATCCCGGAGGATGACCCCCGCAACCCCGCCGTCATCGCCGACAACGTGGGCGACAACGTGGGCGACTGCGCCGGCATGGCGGCCGATCTGTTCGAAACCTACGCCGTGACGACGGTTGCCACCATGCTGCTGGGCTCGATCTTCTTCGAGGGCGCGACGCAGGCCAAGCTGATGTTGCTGCCGCTGTTGATCGGCTCGGTCTGCATCCTGGCCTCGGTCGCGGGCACGTTCTTCGTCCGGCTGGGCAAGGGGCGGAACGTGATGGGCGCGCTGTACAAGAGCTTCATCGCCACGGCGGTCATTTCCTTCGTCCTAATCCTGGCCGCGATGGATTGGCTGCTCGGCATGGGAGCCAGCTTCACCACCAATGGTCCAACGCCGCTGACCTTTACGGTCACAAATTTGATCGTCTGCGTGCTGACCGGGCTCGGCGTCACTGGGCTCTTGATCTGGATCACCGAATATTACACCTCCACCGCCTATCGGCCCGTGCGGTCGGTCGCCAGGGCGTCGCAGACGGGGCACGGCACCAACGTGATCCAGGGGCTGGCGGTGTCGATGGAGGCGACAGCGCTGCCGGTGATCGTGATCGCGATCGGCATCATCGTGGCGTACTCGGCGGCGGGGCTGTACGGCATCGCCATCGCGGCGACCACCATGCTGGCGCTGGCCGGAATCGTGGTGGCGCTGGACGCCTATGGGCCGGTCACCGACAACGCTGGCGGCATCGCGGAGATGGCCAATCTGCCGGCCGAGGTCAGGGTGACCACCGACGCGCTGGACGCGGTGGGCAACACCACCAAGGCGGTGACCAAGGGCTACGCCATCGGCTCGGCGGCCCTGGCCTCGCTCGTGCTGTTCGCGGCCTATGTCAACGATCTGACGCATTATTTCCCCAATCTGC
>CAJCJC010000352.1 GCA_903970575.1 Alphaproteobacteria bacterium | reverse complement strand
GCAACCGACATCATGCCGGTGATCACCGCCTCCTGGCCGATATAGAGGTGACAAAAGCCGCCGATCAGCCCCATGCCATAGAGCTGCCCAGCCCGTTCCTCGAACCGCCGGATCAGCATCATCTCGCTGTACAGCTTAAGCAGAAGAGCGGAATCCATGGCTGGCTCGACGGACCGCGAAGGCGGCGGCGCGCCTGACTTCGACGCGGGATCGACTGAATCTAGCGAGCGCTTTGCAGTCATTTCATGGGGTTCCGTGCGGCGGATACCCAAACAGCTAGGCTAGGCTTTAGGCGATTGCAAGCCGTTGAAATTAGTGTCCCGACATCCCGCTTTTCGGCAAGTTTATGATCAGTTCATCGGCCTGACTGTCATTTAATAACGCGCGCGTCCGCTCGTCCAGCCGATCGAGGTCGAGGCCGTCAGGGCGCAGCGATCTAACCTTGAGCTCCAGCGCCTCGCGTTCAGCCTTGATGGCGGCATAGTTCATTTCGGCCCGCGCCGATTCGGCCTGAAGCCGGGTAAGGGCCAAAAGGCCGCGCTCGCCCTCCACCGTATAGTAAGCGAAGTACGCGACGACAGCGGCGGCGAAAACCGGCCCCAATATTTGCGATGCCCGGCGACGCAGGCGTGTCTCGATCAACATGACCAGAATGAATCATAAGCGATTCATCGCGTCAAACTGTTTTCAGTTTTTTATTATTTCCGAGTCGCCTTGTCGCACCTTTACGATTCACTTGAGGAGAACGGATTTTCCCGCGTAGCGAGCCGAGACTCCCAGCCCTTCTTCAATCCGCAGTAATTGATTGTATTTGGAAAGACGATCGGACCGGCTTAGAGAACCGGTCTTGATCTGCCCGCAATTCGTGGCGACCGCCAGATCGGCGATCGTCGCATCCTCGGTTTCGCCGGAACGATGCGACATGACGGCCCGGTAGCCAGCCTTATGCGCCATCTCGACCGCATCGAGAGTCTCGCTCAACGTGCCGATCTGATTGACCTTGACCAGGATGGCGTTGGCCGCGCCACGGGCGATGCCCTCGGCCAGACGTTTTGGATTGGTCACGAACAGATCGTCGGCGACGAGCTGCACCCGTGCGCCCGTCGCACGGGTCAGCGCTTCCCAGCCCGCCCAATCATCCTCGGCCATCCCATCCTCGATGGAAACGATCGGGAAGCGCCCAATCAAATCCTCCCAGTACCGAACCATTTCGTCCGATCCCAAAACTTTTCCTTCACCCTCAAGGCTATAACGACCATTCTTAAAAAATTCGGTGGAGGCGGCGTCAAGCGCGAGCGCGACATCGTCACCCGGCGCATACCCCGCCGCCTCGATGGCGCGCATTACGAACTCGATCGCGTCGCTGGTCGAGGCAAGATTGGGCGCGAAGCCACCCTCGTCGCCAACGGCAGTATTGTGGCCCGCATCCTTAAGGAGTTTTTTGAGCGCGTGGAAAATCTCGGCGCCCGCGCGGATGGCGTCGGCTTCGGTTTCGGCGCCGACCGGCATCACCATAAATTCCTGGATATCGATTGGGTTATCGGCATGCGCGCCGCCATTGATGATATTCATCATGGGTACTGGCAGCAGCCGCGCATTAACGCCGCCGACATAACGGTAGAGCGGCAGCTCAAGCTCGGTAGCCGAAGCTTTGGCGATCGCCAGGCTGACGCCCAGAATGGCGTTGGCGCCCAGCCGAGCCTTGTTCGGCGTGCCATCCAGATCGATCATCATCGCGTCCAAGGCAGCCTGATCGGTGGATTCAGCGCCGGAAAGCGCATCGAATATTTCGCCGTTGACGGACTCCACGGCGTTGAGGACGCCCTTGCCGCCATAGCGCCCCTTATCCCCATCGCGCAACTCGACCGCCTCGTGCGTGCCGGTCGACGCGCCGGAGGGAACGGCGGCGCGGGCGGTGGCGCCGGTTTCCAACACGACTTCGACCTCGACAGTCGGGTTGCCGCGGCTGTCCAGAATTTCCCGGCCCTGAATATCGACGATAGCTGACATGGGGCTAAACCTTGATCGTGTGCTTGAAGGCGCTTCACATATCGGCTTGCATAGCCGATAGGAACACTTAATCGGCGGGACTCAGGTTTGAAAGCTATGAAACGCCCATTTCAATCGACAGCCGGATCAAATCAGCGGTGCGCGCGACGCCCAATTTGGCTTTGATCTGGCTGCATGTATTGGCGATCGTCTTGTAGCCGACGCCAATATCCTCGGCAATTTCGGCCAGGCTGCGGCCCTCGCCGAGCAACCTGAGAATCTCAAGGTCCCGCTCGGTCAAATTATGAAGTCTGTCATTTTCCGACGCCGCGCCAAGAGCCAGTTCCTGGGCGATCTCGCTTTCGATATAGCGCCCGCCCTCCGCCAGCCGTCGGATCGCTGTCAGCAATTCGGCCGGCGTTGCGTTCTTGCTCATGAAACCCCGCGCGCCGGCCTGAAGCGCGCGAGAAACATAAATTGCTTCGGCATGCATGCTAAATACCAGAATACATGCGGCGGGATCCTCGATCACCAGCCTTTGGATAAGCTCGACACCGCCTATGCCGGGCAGGTTCAGGTCCAGAATGACGATGTCCGGCCGATCCTCACGATAGCGGATAAGCGCGTCGCGGCCCGAGGCGGCTTCAACCACCGACACCTCCATCGATGTCAGCAGGCGCTGGAGCCCGGCCCGCACGATTGCATGATCGTCAACCAAAAGAAGCTTCATGCCTCGACCGCCTTCAGCATCGTTTCGAGCGGAAGCCGCGCCGTCACCGTTACCCCGCGGCGATCGATTCGGTCTCGGATGGAAAGCGCGCCGCCTAGCGATGCGGCCCGTTCGGCCATACCGCGCAGACCGAGGCCGTCGGCTCGCCCGGCTGGCGCAAGGCCGGCGCCGTCGTCCTCGACTTCTATGACGACCTCCGCACCCGACGGCGCATCGATCCGCACCGAGACTGCGTTAGGGCTCCCGTGCCGTATCGCGTTGTGCAGGCTTTCCTGAACGATCCGATAGATAGCGCCGTCCAAAGTTGGACCGAACCCGTCGCCACAGGCCAGACTATCGACATCGATCTCGATGCCTGGATGACGGGAATGCCAAAAAGCAGCCAAGTTGGTGATTGCCTGATGCAATCCAAACTCAGGCAAGCCGCCGGACCGCAGCCTTATCAGGATCGACCTTACCTGCTGCTGAACATGACCGACAGCGCTCTCGATCGCTTCGATCTGGGTATTGAACGCGGTTTGGCCGGCCGCATCGAGGGATCGGCGGATGGCGGCGGCGTCAACGCGGATTGCGAACAGATACGGGCCGATGTCGTCATGAAGATCGCGCGCAAGCTGGACTCGCTCTTCTTCCTGGATGGTTGAAAGCTGTTCACGCAGCCGGGCATTCCTGTTTTCGAAGAGCGCCAGGCGCGCCACCATGGCGTTGAAGCCTCGCGCCAGATGAACCAGCTCCGGCGGCCCCTCCTCCTTTACGCTGGCGTGCGGCTCATCCGAGCCGATCGCCAAGAAAGCGCGAGACAGCGCATTGAGGGGCGCCAGGGCGCGCCCAAGAAGCCAATGGATAATAGGAAACGTCAGACCGCAAAAGATCGCCGTGATAGCGAGCGCATCGCCGATATCGGTCCAAACCTCGGTCAACTCATTGCGTGGATCGGTCCGGAGAATTACGTCGGCCGAAATGGCGGGCAACGCGATGGTTAAAGCAGGCTGATCGCGACCGATTAGCGCCGCGAACCAGTCGGGCGCGGGATCGGTGGGCGTTAAGAGCGTCGATTGAGCAAGGATACGCCCGTTCGCGTCGACCAGCATGGCGCGCAAGTGACGGTCACCATCGAATGACGCGATGGCTTGCGCGAGTTTTCCGGAGTCGCGATTATCGCGCACCGCGCTTTCGATCACATGCGCACCGACATTGAGCGCCGCCTCCATTTCAGTACGCACCGATCGAACGGCGTGCAACCACGATAAACCGGCGCCGAAGGCCAAGCTGATCGATAGCATCGCGCCAATCGTAAGAATGATCCTGACTCTGAGCGACATCGCACGGCTCCCGGCGCGTCCAAATCGGCGCGCTCCGCTTCTATCTAAGAAGCTCTTTGGACTTTCGGGCAAGATCGGGAAATCTCGACCGGAAAATCGGGAAGTTCACCCATAGGGGTCCTGAACGCCAAGGCGCTAAAAACGACCGCCATCACGCGATGAATCGGGATTTTAGGTGAAGAAAGTTTCAGCAGGTCTTATCGCGGCGCTGTGGTCCGCGGCTTCCACGTTCGCCCTTGCGCAAACCGCGACGGATCCGCCAACGGACGAAATCGTGGTCATCGGGGTTACCCCACTCGCGGGTGCGGGAATCGATCCGGACAAATTTCCGGCGAACAGCGAAATATTGTCAGCGGGAGACGTAACCCGCGAGGGCCAGGCGAGCGTCATCCGGGCCATCAACGACAGGCTTGGCGGCGTCAACATCGACGACGATCTGGATGACCCGTTTCAGCCCGATATCATTTATCACGGCTTCACCGCCTCGCC